>NZ_JBFRFI010000007.1:0-176184 GCF_052114745.1 Brevundimonas sp. 2YAF1
CCGGTCCGTTGCCGAACCCCGCGGGCCGCTCGTTGCAGAGCGAGGCGCGGATATACGGACCCGCCCCCGACTCCACAAGCCTTGAATGACGGAAATACGAAAAACCGAACGAACACGAATCGCCCGACAGCAGGCCCACGCCGCCGCCCTTACCCCGCCGCTATATAGGTGCGCAGGCTTTCGGCTTCGCGCGTCGCCTCGGCGATCTGGCATTTGACGACATCGCCGATGGAGACGACCCCGGCCAGGCGGCTGTCGCGCAAGACCGGCAGATGGCGCACGCGGCGGTCCGTCATGCGCGCCATCAGGACGGCAACGGTCTCCGCAGGCTCCGCGAAGATCACTTCGGTCGTCATATAGTGGGAAGCGGGACGCTTCAGCGCCTCGGCACCGTCCCGCGAGATAGCCTGGACGATGTCCCGTTCCGAGAGAACGCCGAGAACGGCGTCTCCGTCACAGACGATCAGGGCGCCGACCCGCTTGCGATGCAGTTCGGCGCACGCCTCGATCAGAAGCCTATCGGGCGACAGGGTGAAGACAGCCTCCCCCTTGCCCTTGAGAATCTCGGCGACCAGCATGGCGGCTCCTTCCCTTACGAATATGGGAGGCGACCGCGGACCGGCCGCTATAAGCCGCAGGATCGCTCAGACCCCGCCCGGAAGCAAATCCTCTCGCGGCCCGAACCAACGCCCCAAGGGGCCCATCGCCAGAATGCCGATCAGGAAACCGAATGCGTGCGCTTCCCAGGCGATGCTGGCCCCGGCCGCACCGGGCGCAAGGCCGATCAGCCCCACGACCAGATTGGCGACCATCCAGGCCGACGCCTGCTTCAGGACGCCAGGATGGAACAATGGAAGCACCCGTCCATGCCCGCCCATGAGGCGGGTCGCCGCGCCGATCAAGCCGAACACCGCCCCCGAGGCGCCGACCAGATTGCTCATGCTCCCCGGATGGCACAGCCCATAACCCAGGGCGCCCACGGCGCCGCTCACTATATAAAGGGCGATGAAGGCCAGCGGCCCCAAGCCCTTGGACAACAACCGGGCCACCGGCGTGCCGAACGCCAGGGCACCCACGGCGTTCATGGCCACATGGGGCCACCCACCATGCAGCAGCATGGAGGTGAACAGGCCCGTCCACCGCCCCTGCCACAGGTCAGCGGCCCGGAAGGCCATCGCCATACCATCGTCCGGCAGACGCTCCTGAAACCAGTAGAGCACGGGCATAGAGGCGGCGATCAGCACCGCCAGGAAGGGCGCGTTGAAGATCCGCTCGCGCTGGGGGTGGGTCGGTTCGTCGGCTGAACTCTGCATAGGCCTTGATGGACAAAGACCGGCGCAATCTCAAGTCGATCTTAAGACCCGCGTTCCAAACTGGCACGCGGGTTGCTTGGCGACCCGAAATCGCCCCTGCGGAGTCCTGCATGCCGTTTCAAAGACTGACCCTGACCGCCGCCGCCCTGGCCCTGCCCTTGCTGGCGGCCGGTGTTGCGTCCGCGCAGTCTACGGGCTCGGCCGGCGCCGCACAGTTCCAGGCCGGCTACGGCGCCTCGCGCTATACGACCGCCCAGGCCTCCAGCGGGTCGACCCGCGACGCCAACGGCAATCGGTTGATCGTCAACGGCATCATCCAGTCCGGCGCCAGCAGCTACGCCAGTTCCTCCGCCGGCGTCTCGAACGGCTTCGCCGGCGCGGGTTCGTCCAGCAGCGGGACGGCTATCGGCGGCGCGACCGCCATCGGCAACAGTCTGAACGTCGTGGTCCAGGGCAACCGCAACACGGTGATTATCAACTCCAATCAGACCAATACCGGCAATATCACGGCCGGGACCGCCCTGAACGGGACCCTGAACTTCTGATGGCCGCACATCGCTTCTCTCGCCCGCTGCGGGTCGCGGCCGTCGCGGTCGCCGCCGCCGGCGTCCTGGCCGGATGCGCCAGCACCAGCGCCGGTTCCTCGGGTCGCTATGCGACGCCGATCGGCAACGCGCCGGTGACGTCGAACCCGACGCCCTATTCGACCGCCCTCTATTGCCTGGCCGACTACGCCCGCCGCTATGATCTGCCTTCGCCGCGCATGGCTGTCGGTCGGATCAGCGACTACACGGGCTCGGTCTCCGCCGACGGCGGTCGCCAGATCACCCAGGGCGCGTCGCTGATGGCGAACACCGCCCTGGCCAAGGCCGGCGCGCGCATCGTCGAGCGCTACGACACCTCGGTGTCGGAGCTGGAGCTACGCTACGCCAACAACAAACTGATCAGCGACGACCAGCCCAACGGCGGGCCGCAGGACGCCGCCTACCGCCGAATCCTGGCCGGTCAGGTGCCGGGCTCAGACTTCTATGTCGTCGGCGGCATCACCGAGGTGAACTACAATATCCGCTCCGGCGGCTTCGACATCGCCGGCGGCGAGCTCCACGAGAAGGGGGGCTCGGGCATGCTGACCGGCAAGGTCTTCGTCATGAACGTAGCCATCGACCTGCGGCTGGTGCAGACCACCACGCTCGAAGTCGTCGATGTCGTCTCCTATCAGAAACAGATCGTCGGCCGCGAGATTTCGGCGGGCGTGTTCGACTTCCTGAACGGCAACGTTTTCGACATCTCAGCGGGAACCAGCGGCCTGGAGCCGGTGCAACTGGCGGTTCGCGCCCTGGTGGAGCGCGCGACGGTCGAGTTCATGGCCAACCTCTACGGCGCGCCCGGTCCCGAGGTCTGCCTCAGCCCCGCCAACGACCCCTTGGGCGACTCTGCCGTCGGCCCGACCGGCGGCTACTACCCCGCCTATGCCAATACGGACATGAACAATGGTCAGACTCGCGCCGATCCGTCTCGCTGGCATGATCGCCGCGACGGCGATGTGCGTCGCGGCCGCTACTGAGGTCGCGGCCCAGGATCGCGGTCTGGTCCTGAACAATCAACTGCAGCTCGGCGAGGTCGTCGCCGGGCAAACGCTGAACGTCGTCGATGTCAGCGATCAGGTGACCATGTCCGCCGCCGCCCACGGCAACAGCCTGATCGGCGGCGCGGACGGCCAGGACCTCGACGTCCGCACGTCACAGGACGCGCGCGACGACGTCTCGGCTTCGACCTCCCTGACCCTGGACGGCGACACCAGCGCCCGGGTAACCAGCGCCACCCAGGCGCGCGGCAACTATCTGGCGGGTACGGCGACGAACGCCCGGATGGCGATCGACGCGACGCAGACGGTCGGCGGCGACGTCACGGCCTCAACCGACATCACCGGAACCGACGCCCGACTGGTCGGTGGCGGGCAGATCGCCGCCGCCGCCTTCGGCAACGCCGTCGCCCTGACGGCCAGCGGCTTGAGCGGCGACCGCGCTTCTCTGACGGGAAGTATCGACCAGACGGTCACGGGCGAGGTCCGCGCGACCAATCAGGCCGCACCGCGTTTCGTGCGCGACCCGGCCGAGTTTTCCAGCCAGGCTGTCGCCAACACCGTCCAGGCCGCCACCGGTCCCTCCGCCAATCAGGAGTTGGAGGTCCGGCAGCATTCTTCGGGCGCCATGGTCGAGGCCGGCACAGGCGTCTGGGCCGGCAACGGCTGGAATCTGGCCGTGCGCGCCCACGCGGGCGGCAATCAGGCGACCTTCTACAATCAGGGCGGGTCGCTGATCCCGACCACGGCTCAGGATAACAGCGCCGATATCCGCGGCGCGGCCCAACTCAGCGCCTATGATTTCGGCAAGGCCACGGCCTCGGCCAGCGCCCTCGCCAACGAAGTGACCATCGGCAACAACGACATCTATGTCGACATCGACAACACCCAGATGAACACGGGCGGGGTCGAGGCGAGCGCCTCCTTTACCGGGCAAAGGGGCTACGACGCCTATGTGGGGGCCAACGCCGCAGGCAATTCGATCACTGGCTACGCCTGCGCCGAATGCGACGGCGATCTCAACGCCCGCAACGTCCAGACCAATGCGGGCAATGTCAGCGCCATCGCCACTACGACGATCAACGGATGGGGCCGCAACGTGGTCGCCGGGGCCAACGCGGTCGGCAATGCTGCGACATTTTACGTCACCCGAACGGGCGGAAATTAACATTCGGTAACTTGAGACAGTCAAGGACCTTTGTCACTCTGATCGAACGTGCATACGCCGTTGCACGCGACCATCGACGTGCAGGGCCGCAGTCAGTCCCGGGGGCAGCCTGATCGCACAGGGTTCGGAGTCTCACTGAATGCGATCGCCTCGCCACCTGCTGTTGCTTGCCGCCTCCAGTCTCGCCCTTCTAGGCGGCGCCGCCCTGCCCGCCGTCGCCCTGACGGCCCCCGCCGCCGTAGCCGCGCAGAACGCCCAGCCATCCAAGCCCTGGGCCCAGGTCGCCAGCGACATTCGGGCCGACCCGGCCGTGCGCTTCGGCGTCCTTCCGAACGGCATGCGCTACGCTATCATGAAGAACGCCACGCCTCCGGGACAGGCGTCGCTGCGTCTGCGGATCGACGCTGGTTCGCTGATGGAGAACGACGACCAGCTGGGGCTGGCCCACTTCATGGAGCATATGGCCTTCAACGGCACCACGAACGTGCCCGAGAACGAACTGCTGCGCATTCTTGAGCGTCTGGGCCTGGCCTTCGGCGCCGACACTAACGCCTTCACCAGCTTCGACCAGACCGCCTATACGCTGGAGCTGCCGCGCACCAACGACGAGACCGTCGACACCTCGCTGCGCATCATGCGCGAACAGGTGTCCGAGGCCCTGATGAACGCTGCCGACATCGACGCCGAGCGCGGCGTGATCGAGGGCGAGGAACGTCTGCGCAACACACCGGGCCTGCGCTCGCTCAAGGCCCAGATCGCCCTGCTCGCCCCGGGCCAGCGCCTGTCGAACCGTCTGCCGATCGGCGACCTCAGCATCATTCGCTCGGCCCCGCGTGAGCGTTTCGTCGAGTTCTACAACGCCTACTACCGCCCCTCGCGCGCGACGATGATCGCAGTCGGCGACTTCGACGTCGATCAGATGGAAGCCAAGATCCGCGCGACCTTCTCCGACTGGCGCCCCAAGGCCGCCGACGGCCCGAATCCCGATCTGGGCAAGGTCGTCCCGCGCTCGGCCGAGACCCGCATCCTGGTCGAGCCGGGTGTTCAGTCCTCGATCCAGCTCAACTGGATCCGCAATCCCGACCTGGACCCCGACACCGTCGCCGAACGCCGCGACACCTTCATCCAGAGCCTGGGTCTCGCCGTTCTGAACCGCCGCCTCGGGGAAATCGCGCGCGGCGACAATCCGCCCTTCATCACCGCCAGCGCCGGCAAGGGCAGCCTGTTCGACACGGTCGACCTCGGCAGCGTCTCGGCCAACTTCAATCCGGGCGGCCTGAATCGTGCTCTCGAGACCATCGAACAGGAGCAACGTCGTCTGGTGCAGTTTGGCGTGACCCAGGCCGAACTGGATCGCGAAATCGCCAACACCCGCACCGCGCTTGAAAACGCCGTCCAGGCGGCCGCCACGCGCAGCACCCCGGCCTTGGCCAACGGCCTGCTGGCGGCGGCCAACGATGATCGGGTCTTCGCCTCGCCCGCCACCAACCTGGCCCAGTTCGAGGCCGTGGTGAAGGATCTGAAGGCTGAACAGGTCAACACGGCTGTGAAGGCCGTGTTCGAAGGCTACGGCCCGCTGGCCCTGGTTGTCACCCCTGAGGCGATCGACGGCGGCGAGGCCGGCGTCACCGCCGCGCTGCAAGCCAGCCGCGCCGTCGCCGTCACGGCGCCCGCCGTCCAGGCCGAGCTGCAATGGCCCTATGCCGACTTCGGCGCCCCCGCCGCGCCCAGCAGCCGGACCGAAGTGGCCGCTGTCGGCGCCACGGTCGTGACCTTCCCCAACGGCGTCCGCCTGACGGTCAAGCCGACGGACTTCAAGGATCAGCAGATCCTGATCTCGGTCCGCACCGGCATCGGCGACGAAAGCCTGCCGACCGACCGCATCACGTCCCAGATGCTGGCCCCGCTGGTCTTCACGCGTGGCGGCCTGGGCAAGCTGACGGCGGACGAACTCAGCCGCGTCCTGACCGGCAAGATCTATAGCGCTGGTTTCGCCATCGACGACGACGCCTATCAGCTGTCGGGGGCGACCCGTCCGGCCGATCTGCAACTGCAAATGCAGGTGCTGACCGCCTATCTGACCGACCCCGGCCTGCGCGCCGCGCCGTTCGAGCAGATCAAGGCCTTCTTCCCGCAGATCCTGACCCAGCAACTCGCCACGCCGGGCGGCGCCTTCGGCATTCAGGCGGCCGGCCTGCTGGCCAGCGGCGACAAGCGCGAAGCCGTGCCTTCTCCGACCGAAATCGCCGCCTTCACCCTGGACGAGATGAAGCAGGGCGTGATTCAGGGCATGGCGTCGGGCCCGATCGACATCGTCATGGTCGGCGACGTGAAGATCAATGACGCAATCGCGGCGGTAGCCTCCACCTTCGCCGCCCTGCCGACGCGAGCCCCGGCGGCCCAGCCCCTACCCGGTTCGGACCTGCGCCGCTTCCCCGCGCCGACCGCCCAGCCCGTGCGCCTGACCCATACGGGTCCGGCCGAACAGGGCCTGGCCTACATCGCCTGGCCGACCACCGACGCCGTCGATGACCGCACCGAAGCCCGCAAGGTCAGCATCCTGGCCGAGGTCTTCAAACTGCGCGTGCTGGACGAAATCCGCGAGAAGCAGGCCCTGGCCTATTCGCCGCGCGTCTCGTCCTCCTCATCGGACGTCTACAAGGGCTACGGCTCCATCTCGGTCATGGCCGAGACGGCGGCGGACAAGATCCCGGCCTTCTACGCCGCTGTCGACGCCATCACCGCCTCCCTGCGCGACACGCCCATCACGCAAGACGAACTGAACCGTGCCCGCCTGCCGGTGATCGAGGCCCTGCGCCGCAGCCAGGCCGGCAACGAATACTGGCTCGGTCAGTTGGAGGACCTGGCGGCCAAACCGGCCTCGGTGGAGCAGATCCAGACGCATATCAGCGACCTGGAATCCTTCACCGCCGCCGACATCCAGGCCGCCGCGCGCCAGTACCTGAAGTCGAGCACGGCGTGGAAGGCCGAGGTCGTCTCGGTCAACGCCCCGGCCAAGTAGGGGTCCGCGACGCTGACGAAAAAGGGGCCCCGATCCAGCGGATCGGGGCCCTAGTCTTTTGGCCTATCGACGGAGAGCCGATGACCGAACCTTATGCCGGCCTAGCTGTCGCCAGGCTGAACGGCATGTTCAGAACACCCGGCCGCCGACACCGCCATCCAGCATGATGACCGCGCCCGAGGCCACGGCCCCGGCGGTCTCGACCATCTCCTCACGGTATTCGGTGTAGGATTCCTCGCGGATCATGGTCAGCACCTTCACGCCCGCGCCATAGCGGCGCAGCAGCGAACGCTCGTTGCAGTCGCGTTCCTGCTTCTCGGGACGGCATTCCAGCATCCCACCGCGGCCGTACCAGAGGGCCTCGCGCTTGTTGCAGTTCAGGGTCTCGCCCGGACCGCCCATCTCGTCGCCGATGGTCCACTGCAGCTTGGTCCCGGCCATGCAGCGAAACAGTTCGCCTTCATAGTCCATGGCCACGTCGCGGCCCGGTCGGACCTGCGAGGCCGGGTGCGGCACGGCGCGGTCGTCGATGCACAGAGCCTGGATGAGCACGCGCTTCTCCATCCGGCGCGAGGCGGTGTAGGGGACCCGCACCATCTGCATGGTCGAGCCCTCGACAGTCAGGCCCTGGATCGTGGTGGGATAGGGCTGATCGACGTTGAAATAGGCCCCGCCGCCCCCGCCGACGATCACCGTCGCGCCGCTGCGCGACCCGGCGAAGGCGCGCGCCGAAGCGCTGGCGTTCGCGCTGGCGTTCGCGTTCACATTGACGTTCACGTTGACGCCCCAGCCTGGCGGGTCGAAGGGCGGGTCCGCGGGTGGTCTGCACCCCCCGCCACACGGGGGGCTCGGGGGCGGAGGCGGAGGCGGGGGCTGGCACGTTCCCCCGCACTGGGCTGCGGCCGTGTCGGCGATCGCCATCAGGCCGACAAAGGCCCCGGCCGCCGCCAGCAAAGTCTTGATCCGCACCCGCATGGGCTGGACTCCTGCATTGATCTTCGCGCCGTCCCTGCAAGTCGCGGGCCGGTCCCATGCACGATGAAGGCGCAAAAGCCTTGCGTTTCCGTTGTCCGTGGGGCGGCAGGCGGAACGCAGGCTGTGCCATCCTGACGCGCCCGCCCCATTCGCGCCGACTGCCTCAGGCGAGCAGGCGCAAATCCTCGGCATAACGCCGCCAGTTGTGGACATAGTGCTGGGCCGAGACCCGCAGCGCCTCGATCTGTCCCTCGTCCAGCTCCCGGACCACCTTGCCCGGCTGACCCATGACCAGACTGTTGTCGGGAATGACCTTGCCCTCGGTGATCAGGGCGTTGGCGCCGATCAGACAATTCTTCCCGATGCGCGCGCCGTTCAGGATCACCGCCCCGATCCCGACCAGGCTGTTGTCGCCTATTTCACAGCCGTGCAGCATCGCCTTGTGTCCCACGGTCACGCCCTTGCCGATCGTCAGCGGCGCGCCGACGTCGGTGTGCAGGATGCTGCCGTCCTGAATATTACTGTCCCGCCCGATGACGATAGGGTCGTTGTCGCCACGCAGCACCGCATTGAACCAGATGCTGGCGCCAGGATGCAGAATCACGCTCCCTAGGACTGTTGCACTTGGCGCGATCCAGTATTCGCCCACTGGCGGAAGCTGCGGCCTGCTGTCGCCAAGACTGTAAACACTCATCCGAACACCGCCTATGTTTCAGAAAATGAAGGCTTTAAGCCTTCATAAACTACGTTAGCATCAGTCTGTTGATGCGATTCGAGGTCGCCATTTCGGCCCCGGATCCGAAGCCGGATCAAGCCCGGTCCGGTCAGATACTGGAGAATGCGCGTGGCGTGTTCGCGACCAGTCCCGGGACGGCGACGCCTCTGCTGCGGCGACGACCCCGCGACCGATCCGACCGGCCGCCGCACGATTCCGGCCCGTTCCTCCCCCACCGTCGTTCGAGGCGAGTCCCTGTCGGGCTCGCCTTTTTTCATGCCCTGGAGGCGTTCATGACGAAGCGTTCGGCCATCAAGCATCAAGTTCGTGAAGGCGTGCTGGATTCGCGAGAGTTCCTGCAGGACGCCAAGGTCCGGCGATTGCCGCCCCGCAACGGATGGTCGCCCCACCCCTCCAACGACGACCGCGACCAGGCCTACCTCAAGACGCTGAAACCGAAGTCGGACGGCCAGGCCGAACTGATGGACGCCGTCGACGCCCACAATCTGGTGCTGGCGCTGGGTCCCGCAGGCACCGGCAAGACCTACCTCGCCGTCGCCAAGGCGGTCGAGGCGCTGGAGGCCGGCAAGGTCGGCCGCATCGTCCTGTCGCGGCCCGCCGTCGAGGCTGGGGAATCCATCGGCTTCCTGCCCGGCGACATGGAGGACAAGCTGGCTCCCTATCTTCGCCCCCTCTACGACGCCCTGTCGGACCGTCTCAGCATGAAACGGGTCAAGGCGCTGATGGCCGAGGGTCTGATCGAGATCGCCCCCATCGGCTATATGCGCGGCCGCACGCTGAACAACGCCTTCATCGTCGTCGACGAGGCGCAGAACTGCACCTACGTCCAGTTGAAGATGCTGCTGACCCGGCTGGGCTGGCACTCGACCATGGTCGTGACCGGCGATCCGCAGCAGTCCGACCTTCTGCCGGGCATTTCGGGCCTGTCGGACATAGCGGAGCGGCTGGAGGCGGTGCCCGGCATCGCCGTGGTTCGCCTGGCCGAGCGCGACATCGTGCGCCACCCCCTGGTCGCGAGCATGATCGGCGTCCTGTAAGCCCCGATCAGGACGCGGATGCGCAAGAGGCCCGGCGAGCGATCACCGGGCCTCTTTTTCATCACATCACGTCGGCCAGGGCCGCCTTGGGCTCGACCTCCGGCTTCTTGCCCGGCGGCGGCATGCGCGCGCCCATCCGGTCGATCAGGGCGAAGACGAACGGGTTCAGCGAGATCGACAGCAGGGCTGCGGCCAGGATCAGGTCGTGGGTCTCGCGGCTCATGGCGCCCAGTTGCATCGAGATGGCGGCCAGAATGAACGAGAACTCCCCGATCTGGGCCAGACTGGCGGCGACCGTCAGACTGGTCGCCCGGTCCAGCTTGAAAGCCGTCGTGATGACCAGCGCCGCCAGGGATTTACCGATGATGACGATGCCCAGAACGCCCAGCACCGCCAGCGGCTCGCGGACCAGAATGGTCGGATCGAACAACATCCCGACCGAAACGAAGAACAGCACGGCGAAGGCGTCGCGCAGCGGCAGAGACCGTTCGGCGGCGTTGTGGCCCAGCGGCGAGCTGTTCAGCACCAACCCGGCCAGGAAGGCGCCCAGCGCAAACGAGTGGAACAGAGCATAGGCGACCCAGGCGATCCCCAGCGCAATGGCCAGCACCCCCAGGGTGAACAATTCCCGCGACTTGGTGTGCGCGATCCGGACCAGCACCCAGGGCAGCGCCTTGGCGCCCACGACCAGCATGACGCCGACAAAGCCCGCGACCTTGATCAGCGTCCATCCGATGGACTTGGCCAGTGCGACCCCGCTCAGCGTTTCGCCAGGCGCGATGATGAGCAGCGGGAGCAGAACCAGGGCGATCACGATCACCAGATCCTCGACGATCAGCCAGCCCATGCCGATACGGCCGGCGTTGGTCTTCAGCTGTTTGCGCTCTTCCAGCGCGCGCAGCAGCACCACGGTCGAGGCCGTCGCCAGGGCGAAGCCCAACAGCGCCGCTTCAACGTCGCCAAGGCCGAGCACGAAACGGCCGAGGCCCCAGCCCAGGATGGTGGCGGCCGCGATCTGGACGATGGCGCCGGGAATGGCGACCTTGCGGACCTGCATCAGGTCCTTGGGCGAGAAATGCAGCCCGACCCCAAACATCAGCAAGATGACGCCGACCTCGGCCAATTGCGGCGCCAGTTCGGTGTCGGCAACAAAGCCGCCCGTGAAAGGCCCGACGACGACCCCGGCCACCAGATAGCCGACCAGAGGCGACAGCTTCAGCCGATTGGCCAACATGCCGAACACGAAGGCGAGGACGAAGCCTCCGACCAGGGTGATAATCAGGCTGTCGGCATGCGGCATCGGCGCTCCTGCGTCGGGCGAAAGGTTCTTATGGGGCTGGAAGCCGTTATCTGGGGGCACAGGGCCGCCACCGCAAGGCTTACGCCCTAGTTTTACCGGGATGAAACCGATTTGGAACCGTCAAAGTTGCCTGCGCGACGACGAGTCGCGCCGCCTCGTGCTGGCACGGGCGGTGGAGGGCTGGGCGGGGCGCCGGGCCTTCGCCCGGAGAGGATGTAGTTTTACCGTTTCGACGAAGGCCGACGCCCCGCGCGAAGAGTTGGACATGAGCTCGGGGCAGGCGCCGCTGTTAGCGGCTACCCCCGGCGCCCATGACGGGCAGGCCGCGCGACGACGCGGTCCTGGAACGGTCCGAGTAACCCCCTCGACCCTGACCGGAGCCTCTATGGCGGACGGGTCGAACGCCCCGTCGCTAGGCCCCAGCGGCGTCATGTCTTGATGCTGTGGCCTATCGCGCTTGCGCGCTACTTGAGGCCACGGAACGACGGTAGAGGCGCTCGCCTCGTTCCCCCGCCCGCGAAACATCCTGAACCGCCCGCCTGATCCATCGCCGCCCTCCGCTGGGTGCTCCCTTGCCCGGTGCGCGCGACGAGAGGCTGACGGTCCGACAAGACCCCCGTTCTCTCCGCTCCCGCCGCCGCTTCGGTTCGCCGGCCAAGCGAGCCCTCCCTTGCGACGGGACAGGGAAAGCATGGCGCAGGTTGGGGGTGAGGCGAGGTGATGGGGGCGGATGAGGCGTAATCCCGGCGGTTTTCAGGGATTGGAGGGCCTGATTGTGAAGGCCGTCTCTTTTCTCCGCTCATCCCGGCGGACGCCGGGATCCAGTGAGTGCTCCGCCCGCGGCGTTTGCAGCCAAAGGGCTGCGTCGAGTGGCCGAGCGGAGCGAGGTCGGATGAGGGGCTGCGCGACAGCGGATGAAGCGTGCGGATTTCGAGGTCAGCGAGACCCCTCATCCGTCAGCCTTCGGCTGCCACCTTCTCCCGCAAGGGGAGAAGGAAATCGGGTTACGCCCACACCGCCCGGCTGGCGTCGACGCCCAGGGCCGACAGGGCGGTCGCCGCGATGTGGTCGGCGTCGAGGCCGGCCTGGGCGTACATGATCTCGGGCCTGTCCTGGTCCTGGAAGACGTCGGGCAGGGTCAGGGTGCGGATCTTGAGGCCGGCGTCCAGCGCGCCCTTTTCGGCCAGCAGTTGCAGGACGAAGGCGCCGAAGCCGCCCATGGCGCCCTCTTCCACCGTGATCAGGCACTCATGCTCGCGCGCCAGACGCAGGATCATGTCGGCGTCCAGCGGCTTGGCGAAGCGGGCGTCGCCCACGGTGGCCGAGACGCCGCGCGCGGCCAGCAGGTCGGCGGCCTTGAGCGATTCCTGCAGGCGGGTGCCCAGCGACAGGATGGCGACGGACGTGCCTTCGCGGACGATGCGGCCCTTGCCGATCTCCAGCGGGGCGGCCAGTTCGGGAATCTCGACGCCGACGCCGTCGCCGCGCGGATAGCGGAAGGCCGAGGGGCGGTCGTCGATGGCCAGGGAGGTCGAAATCATGGCGGCCAGTTCCGCCTCGTCGGCGGCGGCCATCAGCACCATGCCGGGCAGAGCCCCCATGAAACCGATGTCGAAGCTGCCGGCGTGGGTCGCGCCGTCGGCGCCGACCAGACCGGCCCGGTCCATGGCGAAGCGCACCGGCAGGGACTGGATGGCCACGTCGTGGACGACCTGGTCATAGCCGCGCTGCAGGAAGGTCGAATAGATGGCGCAGACCGGCTTCATCCCGTCAGCGGCCAGACCGGCGGCGAAGGTGACGGCGTGCTGCTCGGCGATGCCGACGTCGAACGTCCGATCCGGGAAGACCTGACCGAACAGGTCCAGCCCCGTGCCGGTCGGCATGGCGGCGGTGATGGCCACGATCGAGGGGTCGATGCGGGCGTGCTTGATCAGCTCGGTTCCGAAGACCTTGGTGTAGCTGGGGGCGTTGGAGACGGCCTTGGCCTGCTTGCCCGAGACGACGTCGAACTTGACCACGCCATGATATTTGTCGGCGCTGTCCTCGGCCGGGGCGTAGCCCTTGCCCTTTTGCGTCACGACGTGGACCAGCACCGGACGATCGGTGATGGCGGCGGCGTTTTTCAGGATGGG
Organism: Brevundimonas sp. 2YAF1; assembly: GCF_052114745.1. Taxonomy (NCBI): domain Bacteria; kingdom Pseudomonadati; phylum Pseudomonadota; class Alphaproteobacteria; order Caulobacterales; family Caulobacteraceae; genus Brevundimonas; species Brevundimonas sp. 2YAF1. Next base: position 13,266 of record NZ_JBFRFI010000007.1, read on the forward strand.
GACCAGGTTCTCCATGTCGTGACCGTCGATCGGCCCGATGTAGTAGAAGCCCAGCTCCTCGAAGAAGGTGCCACCCACGATCATGCCGCGGGCGTATTCCTCGGCCTTGCGCGCCGCGTCGCGGAAGGGGCGCGGCATGTGGTCGACGAACTTCTTCCCGACCTTGCGGATGTTCTGATAGGCGCCGCCCGAGACCTGTTTGGCCAGATAGGCGCTCATGCCGCCGACCGGCGGGGCGATCGACATGTCGTTGTCGTTCAGCACCACCATCAGCTGGCCGTTGGTGGCCTCGGCGGCGTTGTTCATCGCCTCATAGGCCATGCCCGCCGACATGGAGCCGTCGCCGATGACGGCCACGACGCGGTTCTTCTCGCCCTTGGCGTCGCGGGCGGCGGCGAAGCCGAGCGCCGCGCTGATCGAGGTCGAGGCGTGGGCCGCGCCGAAGGGGTCGTATTCGCTCTCGGAGCGCTTGGTAAAGCCCGACAGGCCGCCGGCCTGACGCAGGGTGCGGATGCGGTCGCGGCGCCCGGTCAGAATCTTGTGCGGATAGCACTGATGGCCGACGTCCCAGATCAGGATGTCCTTGGGCGTCTCGAACACATGGTGCAGGGCGACCGTCAGCTCGACCACGCCGAGCGCCGATCCCAGATGGCCGCCGGTGACCGAAACCGCGTCGATGGTTTCAGCCCGCACGTCGTCGGCCAACTGTTTCAGCCGCGCGATATCGAACCCGCGCATATCGGCAGGAACAGTGACGGTGTCGAGAACGGGAGTATCAGGCATCAGAGACATCTAGTCCGGGATCGGCATTCAAGCGAGTGTCCATGTCGTCGCCATGGGCATGTGGCAAGTTGTTAAACGGCGGCGTCGGGAGCCAGTTGCCGGGCAAGGCGCGTTGAATCGCCTCGCGTGGACAGCCAAATCAAGGCTTCGGTCGCATGGCTGATGGTGCTTTCGAGCCACGCGAAGCCATGGCCGCTGCGATGAGTAGCCGCATAGCGGATGTGCTCCTGCTCCTCGATCTGGATGCCTTCAATGGTGCTGCAAAGCTCTTCATCTCGCGATGAGGACCACCGAATCTGGTCATCGAGATGTCGATGAACTGTTCGCTCAACTGCCTCGGTGCAGGCCAGGATCGCTTCGCGACCGAGGACGCCCGAGATCAGGCCCAGCCCTGCGCCGCCAACCGCCCATATCCACATCATTCGGCAGGGTTTGCCCTGACGTGAAGGCATCAGGCTGCGAAATCGCGCCCGATGACTGCGCTCGTGAACCAGAGCTTCGTTCAGAAACGGCAGAAGATCGGGCGCTCTAAGCCGCGCCGCCGCGATCTGGGCGCTGTAGATGCAGATGGCGCCGTGTTCGCCGCCGTGATTGACCCGGAGGATACGCGCCGCAATCGACGTGTTCCACGTCATGCCGTCAGGACCTGCGCTTGAGCACAAAGTCCACGCTGGCCTTGAGGATTTCTGCGTCGTGGCCGAACGGATCCAGGTGGGAGCGGGCCTGATCGGCCAGGTGCGCGACCCTGTGCCGCGCCGCATCGACGCCCAGCAGGGTGACGAAATTGGTCTTGCCGAGGGCGGCGTCCTTGCCGCCGGCGGCCTTGCCCAGTTCGGCGGCATCGCCTTCCACGTCCAGCAGGTCGTCGACGATCTGATAGGCCAGGCCGATGTCGTGGGCGAAGCTGATCAGGGCGTGACGGGCGGAATCGCTGGCGTTGGCGATGATCAGCGGAATCTCGAAGGCGTAGGCGAACAGGGCGCCGGTCTTGAGCCGCTGCATCCGGGCGACGCCGCCGAGGTCGTCGCGAACGCCCAGCAGGTCGATCATCTGGCCGCCGGCCATGCCGCGCGCGCCCGACGCAAAGGACAGACGCCGGGCCAGCTCGCAGCGGATGGCCGGGTCCTCGTGGGTGTCTTCGTCGAGGATGATGTCGAAGGCGGCGGTCTGCAGCGCGTCGCCGGCCAGGATGGCGGTCGCCTCGTCATAGGCGATGTGCAGGGTCGGACGCCCACGCCGCATGTCGTCGTCGTCCATGGCCGGCAGGTCGTCATGCACCAGGGAATAGGCGTGGACGCATTCCAGGGCGCAGGCGGCGCGCAGCACGGCCCGCTCGTCGACATTGAACAGCCGCCCCGCCTCGATGGCGAAGAAGGGCCGCAACCGCTTGCCGGGGCCGAGCGCGGCATAGCGCATGGCCTCGGTCAGACGGGATTCGGGGCCGTCGGCGCGCGGCAGCAGCTCGTCGAGGGCCACGGTGACCAGATCGGCGATCTCGGCCACCCGGTCGATGACGGCCTGTTCAGGGGAATTGGCGGCGAGCACAGTCACAGGCGTGCGTCAGCCGAACTCGGCCGGTTCGACGCCCTTGGCCTGACCATCGGCGCCGACCACGATCTTCTCGACCCGCAGTTGAGCGGCCTTGAGCCGGGCCTCGCAGTGGGCCTTCAGGCGCGCGCCCTCTTCGTACAGGGCGATGGATTCTTCCAGCGGGGCCTGCCCGGACTCCAGACGCGAGACGATGCCTTCCAGACGCGACAGGGCGTCCTCGAAGCTGAGATCGGCGGAAACGGCGGGGGAAACGGATGCGTCGGTCATGATGCGGGCAACCTAGAGACGCCCGCCCGGCGCATCAACGACGAAAGGGCTCAGCGCCGCTCGTAGCGACGTTGCGACCAGTATTTGAAGCCCTGGTTCTCGGCCAGACGCCAGCCGTGGGCCTTCAGCTTCTGGCCGACCATGTGGTTGAAATAGCCGTGAGCCAAAACCAGGACGTCGTGGCCTTCGGACGCACGGGCGATCAGGATACGGGCGGCCTGATCGGCGCGAACCTCGGCCTCCGCGCGGGTCTCCTGGCCTTCGTGGTGATTGAAGACGTGCCACCAGAAGCGCGAGATCACGCCCCACAGGCGCGGCGACAGCTTGAGCCAGTTCGGCGCGGCCGGCGGCGGCAGGGGCGCCTCGATGAACAGGGCGTCGACCAGGACCTCGCGGTCGCGGGCCACGGCGCGGGCCGTTTCCTGGGCGCGCGGACGCGACGAGGCGTAGATGGCGCCCGCGCCCTCGGCGGCGGTCAGCAGGGTCTGGGGCGGCGTCTGGCCGGCGCGCAGGCCGCCGACCTCGTAGCGGCCCCACCAGTCGCGGTATTCGTCCGAGGTGATCAGACATTTGCGTGACAGGGCCGGTTCGCCGTGGCGCGCCAGAATGATCGCGCCAAACGCCGTCGCCGCCTGAAGGGCGCGACTCGCCTCTGAAGGCGTCGATGCGGCGGATTCGGTGTGAGTCATGAGTGCGGGAGAAGTCATAGCATGGGGAGCGGCCTGTGGAATCAAGGCTTTGGCGTCCCTCAATCTCCCCCGAATGCGGTTGACGGGGCAGGCGTTTCGTCGCCCCTTGGAAGACGGTGGTAGCCCCCGAGGCGCGCCCCTGCAACCACCAAGCGATGACAGCCTCGCGAGCGGCTCGACCGACGCGCCTTCCAGCGCTATGGCCGAAGCCATGACCGAACCCGCGATCCGCCCCGCCCGACCCGACGACGCCGCCGCCCTGGGCGTGCTCGGCCGCCAGACCTTCATCGACACCTTCGTCACGGGCTTCGGCATCCCCTACCCCGCCGACGACCTGGCCGCCTTCCTCGACAAGAGCTTCAGCGTCGAGACCATTCTGTCGAAACTGGCCGAGCCCGGCGCCGCCTGGTGGGTGGCCGACCGCGAGGGCGAGATCCTGGGCTTCGCCAATACCGGGCCGAACACCCTGCCCCATCCCGACGCCCGCGCCAGCCACGCCGAACTGCGCCGCCTCTACATCAGCCGTGACGCGCAAGGCCTGGGTCTGGGCACCCGACTTCTGAAGCTCGCCCTGGAGTGGATGGAGGCCAACACCGACGGCCCCCTGTGGATCGGCGTGTGGAGCGGCAACGAAAAGGCCCAGAAACTCTACGCCGCCTACGGCTTCGAGAAGGCCGGGGAATACGACTATCCGGTCGGCGCCTGGAACGACCACGAGTTCATCTTGCGGCGCGGCTGATCGCGGCCCAGTCTGATCCCATGCTGCTGCCCTTCTTCACCGCCCTGCGCGAAGCCCGTGTGCCGGTTTCGCTGAAGGAATGGCTCCATCTGATGGAGGCCATGGACAAGGACGTGGCGGGGCGGGAGGTCGAGGCCTTTTACCATCTGTCGCGGGCGGTGCTGGTCAAGGACGAGAAGCACTATGACCGGTTCGATCAGGTGTTCGCCAAGGTGTTCAAGGGGCTGGAGACGGTCGGCGCGGGCGAGGACCTGACCACCGACATTCCAGAGGAGTGGCTGCGGCTGCTGACCGAGAAGTTCCTGACCGACGAGGAAAAGGCCCAGATCGAGGCCCTCGGCGGCTTCGACAAGCTGATGGAGACGCTGAAACAGCGTCTGGACGAGCAGAAGGGCCGCCACGAGGGCGGCGATCGCTGGATCGGCACCGGCGGGACCAGCCCCTTCGGCCACGGCGGCTATAATCCCGAGGGCGTGCGCATCGGCGGGCCGGGCAAGCAGGGCCGCGCGGTCAAGGTCTGGGAGAAGCGCGAATACAGGAACCTGGACGACAGCGTCGAACTGGGCACCCGCAACATCAAGGTCGCCCTGCGTCGTCTGCGCCGCTTCGCCCGCGAAGGCGCGGCCGAAGAGCTGGACATGGACGGCACCATCGACGGCACGGCGCGTCAGGGCTGGCTGGACATCCGCATGCGGCCCGAGCGGCGCAACACGATCAAGGTCCTGCTGTTCCTCGACATCGGCGGCTCGATGGATGGGCATATCAAGCTGTGCGAGGAGCTGTTCTCCGCGGCCAAGACCGAGTTCAAGAACCTGGAGTTCTTCTACTTCCACAACTGCCTCTACGAAGGGGTGTGGAAGGACAACCGGCGGCGTCACAACGAGAAGATCCCGACCTGGGACGTGCTGAACAAATACCCCGGCGACTGGCGCGCCATCTTCGTCGGCGACGCCACGATGAGCCCCTACGAGATCACCATGCCCGGCGGCTCGGTCGAGCACTGGAACGAGGAGGCCGGCGCCGTCTGGCTGAAACGCGCCCGGCAGCAGTGGGACAAGTCGGTCTGGTTGAACCCCGTCACCGAACGCTATTGGAGCTACACCCAGTCGGTCGGCCTGATCCGCGAGGTCATGGACCAGCGGATGTATGCCCTGACGCTGGACGGACTGGACAAGGCCATGCGGGCGCTGACACGGTAGGCGCCTGATCCGGGAGGCCCAGCTTCGGGAGAGATGCGATGACGACGGTTCTGCTCTTCGCCTTCATGCTGCAACAGGCCGCGTCGCCCGGCGTGGTCTGGTCCGACGAACCGCCCGCCCCGGTCGAGGAGGTCGCCGTCGCGGCGCCGGTTCGCGCCCTGCCCGCCCTCGCCCTGGCCGATCCCTATGGCTGGGAGCGGTCGCAATGCAGCCCCTTCATCCGCAAGGACGAGCCACTGGCGCATTGCCAGGCACGGGTGCGGGTGGAACTGGCCGCCGCGATGGGCGACCGTCTGCCCGACGGCCTGCGCCCGTCCGCGGCACTGGAGAACTGCACCCCCGGCAAGGCGGCCAACGGCTACGCCATGCAGTGCGGGCCGCGACCCGTGGCGGCGCTCGGCGCGCCGACGCCGCTCGAAAAGGTCTGCGACAACCGCCCCCAGCGCACGGCCAGCGGCGCCATCGCCTTCAACAGTGAATGTCGCCCGGCGGCGGGCGAGGCGCGCGCACAGGACGGCTTGCGCATCCGTCTGGGCGGCGACTGACCCAGGCATGAAAAGGCCGCGTTCCCGCGGGAGCGGCGGCCCGATCGGTGCTGACTTTAGTGGCGGTCGCCCCGCAGGGTATCCTTGATCCCACCGACGGCGTTCTGGACCTTGCCGGTCACCTGATCGGCGCGGCCCTCGGCTTTCAGCTTCTCGTCGCCGGTCAGCTTGCCGGCGGCTTCCTTGATCTTGCCGCCCATATTCTTGGCGGCGCCTTCCATACGGTCACGATCGGGCATGATACGTCCCTGTACTGACGCCGCCAGAGTGACGACGCTTCGACAGAAACAACCGTTCGGCGTCGCGCCGGTTCCCTAAATTCGTGACCGCAGCCATTTGGCCACGGCCCAGGCGTGGGCCTCGTGGCGCAGGCGGGACACGGCTTCCAGCGGATCCAGCCAGACCAGTTCGTGGTCGTCCTCGCATTTGGTCCCGGCGTCGAAACCGGCCAGACGCACGGTCCAGAATCCCCCGGCGTTGTTGACCGCCGAGCCGTCGGTGCGAAGGAAATACTGCGCCGCCTCGGTCAGACGATCCTCGGGCTGGACGATCAGGCCGGTTTCCTCGGCGAACTCGCGGATCAGGGCCTGCTGCTCGCTTTCCTCGCCGTCGACGGCGCCGCCCGGCAAATCGAAATAGCAGCCCTCGCCCCGATCCACGCGCACGCAGGCCAGCTTGCCGTCCCGTTCGGCCAGACCAAAGGCGGCGGGGCGGTGGAGGTAGTCGAGACCCGGTCGGGCCGTTCCAAACTGAAGCTTCATGACGGCAGACTAACGCGCGGCGAAGCCGATGCGAAAGGGCCTAAAGATCGAAGACCAGCCGCGCCCGCACGCCGGGGTGGTCGGCGTCGAACTCGACCGCCGAGCGCAGGCCGCCAGCCATGGCTGAAACGATCTTGGCCCCAAGGCCGGTGCCCTTGGGGGCGCCGTCGCCCAGGCCCGGCCCGTCGTCCTCGACGGTCAGGACCGCCCGGCCCTCGGTTGCGCCTTCCAGCACCACGCGGATCTCGCCGTCCTCGCCTGGGGCATAGGCGTATTTGACGGCGTTGGTGACCAGTTCGGTGACGATGACGCCCAGCGACACCGCCTGATCTGTGGTCACCCGCATCGGCTCGGCGCGAAGGGTCAGGCGAGGCGAACCGTCGTCGGGACCGACCGACTTGCCCAGTTCCTCGACCAGGCCCGCCAGGTATTCGTCCATCGCCACCGTGGCCATGTCCGAAGAGGTGTAGAGGCGGCGATGGACCTGGGCGACCGCCTCGATCCGCACCTGGGCCTCGCGCAGGGCCGAACGGGCGCCTTCGTCCGCCAGCTGGCGCAGCTGCAGGGAGATGAAGCTGGACACCAGTTGCAGCGAATTGCCGACCCGGTGATTGACCTCGCGCAACATGGCCTCGGCGCGGTCGCGGGCCAGACGGACCTCTTCGTGAGCCTCGTCGTTCTCGCGTTCCAGACGGCGGCGCAGCAGGGCGTCCTCGATCGCGGAGCGCAGCAGGGCGGTGAAATCCTCGGACACGTCCTTAATGACGTAGTCGGCGGCGCCGGCGCGCAGGGCGGCCACGGCGATGCGCCCGTCCTGGGCGCCCGTGACATAGACCACCGGCGGCGGGCTCGGCAGGGCCAGGATGTCCGGCAGGACGTCCAGCCCCTCGCGGCCGGGCATGTAGTGGTCCAGGGCGCAGACGTCGAACTCGCCAGTCTGCAGCGCCGCATAGCCGGCGTCGGCGTCCGGCGCGCAGGTCACCTCATAGCCGTGTCGCCCCAACTCCTTCTGGACGAGCCGGGACAGGCCCCGGTCGTCGTCGATGTACAGCAGACGGATGGCGGCCCCCATGTGGATCACGCGGCTCAGATTTCCGGGGCCTGCATGACAGACAGGAACAGGCCCAACTGCTGGATGGCGCCGGCGAAGGCTTCATAGTCCACCGGCTTGGTGATGTAGACGTTGCAGCCCAGGTCGTAGCAGCGCTCGATCTCGACCTTGTCGTCGGTGGTGGTCAGGATCACCACCGGGGCGCGGCGCAGACGCTCGTCGGACTTCACCCGTTCCAGAATATCGGTGCCCGACATGTCCGGCAGGTTGAGGTCCAGCAGGATCAGCAGCGGCCCTTCGGCGCGCACCTCGTCGCTGAACAGATAGTCGAGCGCCGCCCCGCCCTCGGCGAAATGGACGATGTCGTTGGCGATATTGGCGCGCCGGATATTCTTCTCGATGAGCTTGGCGTGACCCAGGTCGTCCTCGACCATGACGATCTTCACGGAGTGGCTCATAGACGGTCTCCTGCATCCCCCGGCACGATCAATCGTGTGGGGAATTTCAAATGGAATGTCGAGCCTTGTCCCAGCTCGGACTCCAGTTCCATGACCCCGCCGAGGCGGCGCACGTTGTTGCGGACGAAGGCCAGGCCCAGGCCCTCGCCCGGCTGGTCCTGTTTCCCCGCGCGACGGAACAGTTCGAAGATACGCTCGTGGTCGCGCGCCGACACGCCGCGCCCGTTGTCAACGACGCGGTAGTGGACGCGGCCGTCGTCGGTCGTCTCGCCCTCGACCACGATGCGGACGGGGCGGCCGGGCTGCTGATATTTGACGGCGTTGTCGAGCAGGTTGCCGAAGATCTGCTCGATCGACAGCCGGTCGCTTTCCAGCACCGGCAAGTCGCGCACGACGATCTCGCCGCCGGACTCGATGGCCTGATGATGGACGCTGTCGGCGATGGCCTTGACCACGGCGGTCATCGGCAGAACCTCGGGAACCAGCGTCCGACGTCCCTCCCGCGATAGCTTGAGAATGGCGTTGATCAGCCGGTCCATCTTGGCGGTGGAGGCGCGGATGAAGCCGACGGCTTCCGGCACGTCCTCGCGCACGGCCCGGAGCGCCTCGGCCTCCACGGCCTCGGGGTGGGTCTTCTCCAGCGCCGTCAGCTGATGATCGAAGATCTTGCCGACCTGCTCCAGCTCGGAGGTGTAGCCCATGACGTTGACCAGGGGCGCGCGCAGGTCGTGGCTGACGATATAGGCGAAACGCTGGATCTCTTCGTTGGCGCGGGTCAGTTCGGCGGTGCGGTCGCGGACCTGGTTTTCCAGCCCGGCGTTGACCCGGTCCAGTTCCATATGCGCCGCCTCGATCTCCTCGACGTAACGCCGCACCAGCCAGACGCTGATGCCGGCCAGGATCAGGATCAGCAGGGCGGCCAGGGCGTTGACCGCCACCGTCACCTGAGAGGCGCGCTCGGATTGATTGGTGCGTTCGACCAGGCGCCGCGCCTCGACCTCGTCGATGGCGGTCAGTTCGACCCGCATCGCGTCCATCATGGACTTGCCCTGACCGCTGCGGATCAGGGACACGGCCTCGCCGATCCGCCCGGTGCGCGTCAGGTCGATGGTATGCTCCATCAGGGCGAGACGTTGTTCATACAGCGATCGCACCCGCCCAAGCCGGGGGGCCAGTTCGTCGTCCGCGCCGACCAGGGCCTCCAGCCGGCCCAACGCCGCGGGCAGAGCCGCGACCGCCTGATCGTGGACGCTCAGATAGTCAGGACGGGCGGTCAGCATGTAGCCGCGCTGCCCGGTCTCGGCATCGACCAGCAGACCGAGCATGTCCTTGGACGCCAGCCGCACCTGCTGTCCGTGGTCGACGGTGTCGTTATAGGCCGTCGTCCGCTGGATCATGACGAAGGTGGCGGCATTCACCGCCAGCAGCAGCAGGATGGCCAGCGCCAGCAGGGCGATGATGGAACGACTGAGGGTCGGCGTGCGCAGAAAGAGGCTGAAGCTGCGCAGGGCCGGCCGGATGCGATTCATGATTCGAGCATCCGCGACCGAACCCCTTGAGTCCAGCCGTTAACTCGACGCCGGTCAGACCGTGCCGATGGTCCGCAACCGGGCCTTGGGGTGGACCTCGTTCTGGCTCATCACCACCGTCTGGCCGCGGAACCGCTCGATGATCGACCGGACATAGGGGCGGACCTGCGGCCCGGTCAGCAGGACCGGGTTCTCGCCTGACATGGCGGCGCGCTCGAACACGTCGCGGACTGCGCGGATAAAGTCCTGAAGCCGGCTCGGGGCCATGGCCAGTTGTTTGTCCTCGCCCGGACCGATCAGGGCATCGGCGAAGGCCTGCTCCCAGTCCAGCGACAGGCTGACGATCGGCAAGGCGCCGTCGTCGCCCCGGTTGGCCCAGCACAGCTGACGCGCCAGACGGGTGCGGACGTGCTCGACCAGGGTGGTGACGCTGGTGGTGTGCGGCGCCGCCTCGGCCAGACCTTCCAGAATGGCGGCGAGGTCGCGGATCGAGACCTTTTCGCGCAGTAGGGTCTGCAGCACGCGTTGCAGGGTGGTGACGGTGACGACGGTCGGGATCAGTTCCTCGACCAGCTTCTTCTCCTCGCCCTGCAGCTCCTTCAGCAGCTTCTGCACCTCGGCGTAGGACAGCAGGTCGGCCATGTTCTCCTTGAGGATCTCGGTCAGGTGCGTGGTCAGCACCGTCGAGGGATCGACCAGGGTGTAGCCGCGGAAGGTGGCCTCTTCGCGCAGGGATTCGTCGATCCAGGTGGCGGGAAGACCAAAGGCGGGCTCGCGCGTGTGCTCGCCCGGCAGCTCGACCTGACGACCCGCCGGATCCATGGCCATCAGCTGGGACAGACGCACCTCGCCGGCCCCGGCCTCCATCTCCTTGATGCGGATGGCGTAGCCCTGATTGGACAGGCGCATGTTGTCGAGGATGCGCACGCTCGGCATGACGAAGCCGTATTCCTGGGCCAGCGAACGGCGCAGGGCGCGGATCTGATCGGTCAGGCGACGGCCCTCCAGATCGTTGATCAGCGACAGCAGGGCGTAGCCCAGTTCGATCTTGACCTCGTCGATGGTCAGGGCCGTGGCGATGGGCTCCTCGACGTCTTCCTTGGGCTTCAGATCGACGGTTTCGACCGGCGCCGGCTTCAGCCGGTTGCGGCCCAGCCTCCAGGCCATGAAGCCCGAGCCGATGGCCAGGGCCGCAAACGGGACCAGCGGCATCCCGGGGATCAGGCCGATCAGGCCCGCCGCGCCGGACACCACGCCCAGGCTGACCGGGTTGGTCGCCAGTTGCGCCACCAGGGCCTTGTCCGCCGTGCCCTCGACGCCCGCCTTGGACACCAGGAAACCGGCGGCGATGGAGACGATGATGGCCGGAACCTGGGTCACCAGACCATCGCCGATGGTCAGCAGGACATAGGTGTTGGCGGCCTCGCCGACCGGCATCTTGTGTTGCAGCACGCCGATCAACAGCCCGCCAATGGCGTTGATGAAGGTGATGATCAGGCCGGCCACGGCGTCGCCGCGCACGAATTTCGAGGCGCCGTCCATGGCCCCGAAGAAGGTCGATTCCTGCTCCAGTTCCTTGCGGCGCAGCTTGGCCTGTTCCTCGGTGATCAGGCCCGACGACAGGTCGGCGTCGATGGCCATCTGCTTGCCCGGCATGGAGTCCAGGGTGAAGCGGGCCGAGACCTCGGCGATCCGGGTCGACCCCTTGGTGATGACGACGAAGTTCACCACCAGGACGATGGCGAAGATGATCACCCCGATGATGAAGTTGCCGCCCATCATCAGTTCGCCGAAGGCGTTGATGACCTGGCCGGCGGCGGCGTGGCCTTCCTGGCCGTGGCTCAGGATCAGCCGCGTCGAGGCCAGGTTGAGGCCCAGCCGGTAAAGCGTCGAGACCAGCAGCACCGTCGGGAAGATGGCGAAGTCCAGCGGCCGCTTCATCATCACGGCCGTCATCAGGATCAGCACGCTGGAGACGATCGAGATCGCCAGCAGCAGGTCCAGCAGCATCTTCGGGATGGGCACGATCAGCAGCATGATCACGCCGATCACGCCGACCGACATCAGCACTTCGCCGCGCATCACCCAGCCGAGCGCGTCACGCCCGGTCGGGCGCGCATAGCCGTCCTTCATCAGGATCGGCGCATCAACCATGGCGGACGCAAAGAGACGCAGTCGAAGTCATCCCGCCAGATGACAGGATTCGCGGATTCTCAGCCATGCCCGAGGGCCTTGAGCGCCAGACGCGTGGCGTCGGCGATGACGGCTTCGCGCTGAGCGTCGGTCGAAGCGTCAGTCGCGTGGAAATAGACGGCGATGACGATGGGCGCGCCGGTCGGCGGCAGGATCAGGCCGATGTCGTTCACGGGGCCGTAGCCGCCGGTGCCCGTCTTGTGCGCCACGGCCCAGCCGGGGGGGACGCCCGCCCTGATGCGCGCCCGGCCGGTCGGCGTCTCGGTCATCCAGCGCATCAGCAGCGCCTTCGACGCCGCGTTCAGCGGGGTCTCGGGAGAGACCAGCAGGCGGCTGAGGTTCTGCATCGACTGGATCGGGGTGATGGTGTCCTTGTCGCCGTCCAGGCGGTTCATCTCGGGCTCGAGACGATCGACGCGGGTGCTGTCGTCGCCGATGCCGCGATAGAAGGCGCGAAGCACGTCCAGACCGCCCATTTCCCGGATCAGGATGTTGGCGGCGGGGTTGTCGCTCAGTTCGACGGTGGCCTTCATCAACTGTTCGACCGTCAGGGTCGAGCCGATGGTCGGTTCCGTAGTCGGCGCATGGTTGACCATGTCGGCGCGGGTGATCGGGATGGCGCGATCCAGCCACTCCTGCCCCGCCTGCACGCGCAGCAGCATGGCGGCGGCCAGATACATCTTGAAGGTCGAGCAATAGACGAACCGTTCGTCGCCGCGCCAGGCGGCGTTCATTCCCGCCGAGGCGACCGCGACGCCCAGACGACCGCCGTGCCGCGCCTCAAGCGCTGAAAGGTCCAGATCCAGGGCTCCGGCGTCGGCGTCGGCCTCGCGCACGCAACCCGTCAGCGCCAGCGCCCCGGCGCCCAGCAGGACGGTCCTGCGGACGGCGCGCATGGTCAGCCCACGGCGCCGTAGGCGGCGGCGACGCCCGATTGCGGGGCCGGGATCGGCGTGCCCTCGTCGGCGTATTCGTTCAGCTTATTGCGCAGGGTGCGGATCGAGATGCCCAGGATGGTCGCCGCATGGGTGCGGTTGCCCAGGCAGTGCGACAGGGTGTCGAGGATCAGCGTCTTCTCCATCTCGGCCACGGTCTGACCGACGAAGCCGCGGGTCATGGCGTCGGCCATCTGGGCCGCATGGCCGGCGACCCCGGCGTCATAGGTCGAGGCGGCGGGCGACGGCGCGGTCGAGCCGCCTTCCAGCAGCGGCCGGCCGTCGGGCAGGCGGAGCGCGTCGACGTCGATCTCGGAGCCCGTCGCCAGCAGGACGGCGCGGTGCATGGCGTTTTCCAACTCGCGCACGTTGCCGGGCCAGCGGTGGCCGACCAGGGCGCGGCGAGCGTCAGACGAAATGGGACGCGGCGGCACGCCGTTGGCGACGGCGTATTTGCGGATGAAGTGATCCGACAGGACGGCGATGTCGCCCGGCCGTTCGCGCAAGGACGGCAGACGCAGGTTGACGACGTTCAGGCGGTACAGCAGGTCCTCGCGGAATGTGCCTTCGGCCACGGCCTTGGCCAGGTCGCGGTTCGAGGTGGCGATGATGCGAATGTTGACCGGCACGGGCTTGGAGCCGCCGACGCGGTCGATGACCCGCTCCTGAATGGCGCGCAGCAGTTTGGCCTGCAACCGGGCGTCCATCTCGCTGATTTCGTCCAGCAGCAGGGTGCCGCCGTCGGCCTCTTCGAACTTGCCGATGCGGCGGGCCACGGCGCCGGTAAAGGCCCCCTTCTCGTGGCCGAACAGCTCGGATTCCAGCAGGTTGTCGGGAATGGCGGCGCAGTTGACGCTGATGAAGGCGCGATCGGCGCGCTTGGAGCCGTTGTGCAGGTGACGGGCCATCACCTCCTTGCCGACGCCGCTTTCGCCGGTGATCAGGATGGAGGCGTCCGAACGCGCCACCTGATCGGCCAGGGCCACGACCGCCTTCATCGCCGGATCGGCCGAGATCATCGGCCGTTCGTCGTCGGCCACGGCCGACAGGACCGCGGCGATCAGGTCCGCCTCGGGCGGAAGGGGGATGAACTCCTTGGCCCCGGCGCGGATGGCGTCGGCGGCTTCCTTGGCGTCGGCGTCCACGCCGCAGGCGACGATCGGCACGAAGATGCGCTCGGCGTCATTGGCGGCGATCAGGGCGGCGATGTCGATGCGGTAGTCGACCATCATCAGGTCGGCCCCCTGCCCGCGCCGCAGTTGCTCGGTCGCCTGATCGGCGCGTTCGACGTGCTGGACCTTGGCGCCGTGCGCCATGGCCATCTTCACCGCCGTCGCCAGCTGTCCGCTGAGCCTGCCAACCACCAGAAGCCGCATGGGTCTTCTCCTCTAGAGCGCTATTCCGAAACAGGGCGGCCGATCAGGCGCCCTTGTCCTCGGTCTTGATGATTTCCGTCATGGTCACGCCCAGGCGGTCCTCGACGACGACGACCTCCCCGCGGGCGACCAGGCGGTTGTTGACGAAGATGTCGATGGCCTCGCCGACCTTGCGGTCCAGTTCGAGCACCGATCCCCGGTTCAGCTTCAGCAGCTGGGCGACGGACATGTGGGCCTTGCCCAGCACGGCCGAGATGTTGACCGGCACGTCGAAGACGGTGGCCAGATCGGCGGCGGACTTGTCGCCGCCCTCGTCGGCGACGTTGAGCGCGGTGGAATCGCCGAACTCTTCCAGGGCAAGGTCGTCGGTGGCCATCAGAAGGCGCTCCTGTCGAGGGGTTCAGCATGGCCGGCCTCGGCCGCGAGTGCGGCCTCCAGCGCGGCGGAAACACGGGCGGCGACGCCCTCGGGATCAAACTCGGCGCGGCCGTCGGCCCATTCCAGGGTGAAGGCGGAGGCGGGCGCCCCGGCGTCCTCGCGGAAGGCGATCAGGCCGCTAAAACCCGCGTCGGCGCACAGGGCCTCGACGTGGGCGCGGGCGGCTTCGTCCAGACCGGCGGCGCGGACCTGCAACCGGGGCGAGGCGTCGATCTCCTGGGCCAGTTGCTCGATGGCGGCTTCCAGCGGACGGCGCGGGAAGCGGTCGAAGGCGGCCGAGGCCAGGACGCGGGCGGCGGCGACCGACAGTTCGGCCGACTGGCGCCGGTGCGCCTCGACGACCATGCTGAGGGTCCCGACCGAATGGGCCACCGACTGGGCCAGGGCGGACAGGGCGTCGGCGCGCAGGGCCTCGACCTCGGCCAGGGCCTGCTGCCGGGCCTCCAGCCGCGCCTGGGCGACCAGGGCCTCGACCTCGGCCGGCGCGAAGGAGCGCTTCATCGGCTGCCAGGTCGAGGGGCGCACGACGTCGCCGGCCGCGTCGAACTCGGTGTCGAAAATGAAGGGGCGAGCGGTGGAAAGGATGGCGGTCATATCAGTAGATCAACTCGTCGTCGCCGCTCTGGCCCGCCAGCATGATGTCGCCCCGCGCGGCCAGATCCTTGGCCACCTGGACCATGGTCATCTGGGCGGCGTCGACGTCCTTGAGGCGGACAGGCCCCATGGACTCCATGTCCTCGCGCATGATTTTCGAGGCCCGCTCCGACATGTTGGAGAAGAACATTTCGCGCAACGCGTCCGAGGCGCCCTTCAGCGCCAGGGCCAGTTGATCCTTCTCGACCGCGCGCAGCAGGGTCTGGACGCCGCCCGGATCGAGGCGCGACAGGTCCTCGAAGACGAACATCAGGGCGCGAATCCGCTCGGCGGAATCGCGGCTGCGTTCCTCCAGGGCGCCGATGAAGCGGGCCTCGGTCTGGCGGTCGAAGCTGTTGAAGATGTCGGCCATCAGTTCATGGCTGTCGCGCTTGGAGGTGCGCGCCAGATTGGACATGAACTCGGTGCGCAGGGTCTGTTCGATCTTGTCCAGGATGTCGCGCTGCACCGGCTCCATGCGCAGCATGCGCTGGACGCACTCCAGGGCGAAGTCCTCGGGCAGGGCCGTCAGCACGCGCGAGGCGTGCTCAGGCTTGATCTTGGACAGGACCACCGCGACGGTCTGCGGGTATTCGTTCTTCAGATAGTTGGCGAGGACGGCCTCGTTCACATTGCCGAGCTTGTCCCACATGGTCCGGCCAGCGGGACCGCGGATTTCCTCCATCAGGGCGTCGACGCGCTCGCCCGGCATGAAGGAGGCCAGCAGACGCTGGGTTTGCTCGTAGCTGCCCATCAGCGAACCAGAGCCGCCGATGCCGGACACGAACTCGACCAGGACTTCCTCGACCACCTGGGCGGCCACGGTGCCCAGCGAGGCCATGGCCTGGGAAACTTCCTTGATCTCTTCGTCGTCGAGCTGCTGCCACAGGATCGTGTGCTCCTCGCCCAGCGACAGCAGGACCACGGCGGCCTTCTCGGGCCCCGTCAGCTTGCGGATGTCATCGACTGCAGGTTTCTTGCTCACGAGACGGGTCACTAGCTTTCATGCACCCACGACCGGAGGATCGCGGTGGATTCCTCCGGGTGGGAGTCCACGAAGTCGGCCACCTTCTTGATCGAGGAAGCCTTCACCTGTCCCTCGATGCGGGCGATGTCGAGCCGCTGTTCCATGTCGCTCGGCCCGGTCAGCATGGGCGCCCCGCCCGGCAAGGTTCCGCCGACAATCTGGGCGTCCAGCGCCGTCACCGGCATGCCGTTGGCCCCGACCAGGGCCGGGAGGCCCGTCGCGCCCGAGGCGGTCTTCAGCAGCGGCCGCACGACGAAGAAGATCAGCAGCAGGCCGGTCACCAGCAGCACCAGCAGCTCGACCCCGCGCATGATGTCGTTCTTGTCGAAGTTGAACATCGACGAGCCGGTGTCTTCGCCCGGCGCCGCCGAAGGCTCACGGCTGAAGCGGACGTTGACCACCTCGATCTTGTCGCCGCGCGTCTCGTCGATGCCGACGGCGGCGGCGACCAGGGTCTTGATCTGCTGGACTTCCTCGGCGGTGCGCGGGGCGTAGGTCGGCTCGCCCTTGCCGCCGGCGGCGGGGGTGTATTTGCCGTCCACGGCGACCGAAACCGACAGCTTCTTGACCTCGCCGGGCTCCTTCACCGTCGTGGTGGTGGTGTTGGAGATCTCGTAGTTGGTGGTCTCGGTGTTTTCCGAGTTGGTCGAGCCGAGGGGCGTGGTGTTCGGGGCCGCGCCGCCGGGAATGTTGTTGGTGGCGGTGACGCCGCCGT
This sequence comes from Brevundimonas sp. 2YAF1, assembly GCF_052114745.1. Classification (NCBI taxonomy): domain Bacteria; kingdom Pseudomonadati; phylum Pseudomonadota; class Alphaproteobacteria; order Caulobacterales; family Caulobacteraceae; genus Brevundimonas; species Brevundimonas sp. 2YAF1. The sequence continues at coordinate 30,155 of NZ_JBFRFI010000007.1, forward strand.
CGGCCTGGCCCGTCGTGTCCTGCGACTGCGAGCCATTGGTCGAGGTCGAGCGGACGACCTGGCCGTCGGGGTCGAACTTCTGCTCCTGGGTGGTCGAGCGGCTGTGGTCGATGTCGGCCGTGACCTGGACGCGCGCCGCGCCGGCGCCGACGACGCCCTCGACGATGTCCTTGATCCGGGTCTGCAACTGAGCCTCGGTCGTGGCCTTGGCGGCCTCGGCGTTGGCCGAGGTGAAGCCGCTGTCCTCGGACCCCGCGGCCAGGGTGCGGTTGGCCTGATCGGTCACCGTCACCTTGTCCGGCTTCAGGTTCGGCACCGAGGAGGCGACGACGTTGCGGATGGCGCGCACCTGATCGGCGCTGAGGTCGCGCCCGCCCAGGCCCACGACCACGGCGGCGGTCGGGTCGATGGCGGCGGCCTGGAACATCTCGCGGCGCGGCATGGTGATGTGGACGCGGGCCGAGGTGATGCCGCGCATCGACATGATGGTGCGCGACAGCTCGCCCTGCAGGGCGCGCTGCTCGTTCAGGTTCTGCTGGAACTCGGTCTGGCCCAGAACCGACTGGTTGTCGAAGATTTCGTAGCCGACGCTGCCCGAGGTCACGAGCCCCTTGCCCGCCAGCATCAGGCGCGCCGTACCGACTTCGTCGCGGCTGACGAAGATGGTCGAGCCGTCGCCCTTGGAACTGTATTTGATGTTGGCCTGATCCAGGGCCGCGCTGATCTCGGAGGCTTCGCGCAGGTCCAGGTTGGAATAAAGCAGCGCGTCGGGCGCCTGGCCCACACGCAACATGACGGCGACCAGCACGGCCGCGACGCCCGCGGCGACGCCAAGCACTGCGGCCAGACGGCCGATCCCGAACTTCTGCAACGCCGCCGTGAAGCCGCCCACGCGTCCCCGCCTCATACTGGCGGGAGGACCAAACCGCCCCGCTAGGCAGAAACTGCCGTGTGGATGGTAAACGCGGCGTTAAGATGCGTTAAAGATTGAAGGAATCGGGGAGCGCTTCCCTTCTCCCCTTGAGGGAGAAGGTGGCTCGCGCAGCGAGACGGATGAGGGGTGACGGCGCAACCGGCTACCGTCAGGCGAACACCAGACACGAAAAAGGGGTGCGGCCCTGCCGGAAACGGCAGCGCACACACCCCTCATCCGAGCGCCTGCGGCGCCCACCTTCTCCCTCAAGGGGAGAAGGAAGATCGTTACGCCGCCTTCAGCAGTTCCGCCTTCTTGTCTGCGGCTGCGTGGATTCGGGCTTCGGCGATGGCGTCGGCGATCAGATGGGTCGGCTTGTTCTCGACCACCGAGCGCTCGAGGATTTCCTCGAAGGTCTCCATCAGACGCGACAGCTTGCCCTCGACCCACGACGGGTCATAGGCCCCGCCCGACTGGCGCGCGTTCATTTCCGAGGCCACGTTGATAATGCCGCCGCCGTTGACGACATAGTCCGGCGAATAGAGGATTCCGCGCGCGAACAGCTGGTCGCCGATGTCCGGGGTGGCCAGCTGGTTATTGGCGGCGCCGCAGATCGCCCGGACCTTCAGACGCTCCAGCGTCTGCAGGTTCAGCGTCGCGCCCAGGGCGCAGGGGGCATAGATGTCGGCGGCGACGTCATAGATGGCGTCGGGAGCGACGATCTCGGCGCCGGTCTTGGCGGCGACGGCGTCCAGGTTGGCCTGGTTGACGTCGGTGATGATCAGCTTGGCGCCAGCCTTGTGCAGCTTCTCGGCCAGATAGGCGCCGACGTGGCCCACGCCCTGGATGGCCACGGTCAGGCCGGTCATGTCGTCCTGATTGAACAGGCGACGCGCCACGACCAGGTTCGAGCGGAACACGCCCTCGGCGGTGACCGGGCTGGGGTCGCCCGAGGCTTCCGGGCCGTCCTTCAGGCCCAGGACGTATTCGGTGACCTTGCGGGCCTCGGCGATGTCCTCGACCGAAGTGCCGACGTCTTCGGCCGCGTAATAGTTGCCGCCCAGGCCGTTCAGGAAGCGACCGAAGGCGCGGAACAGCTCGGGGCTCTTCTGCGTGCGGCTATCGCCGATGATGACCGACTTGCCGCCGCCCATTTCCAGGTCGGCGACGGCGTTCTTGTAGCTCATGCCCTTCGACAGGCGCAGCACGTCTTCCAGCGCCTCTTCAGCGGTGGCGTAGTTCCACATGCGGGTGCCGCCGACGGCGGGGCCGCGCGCGGTGGAGTGAACCGCGACGATGGCCTTCAGGCCGGTTTTCTCGTCATGGAAGGCGTGGACGCCTTCATGGTTCGCGAAAGAAGGGGAATCAAACAGCGTCTTGCCCATGACAGGCCTTTCCTGGGGTATTTTTTATTGCGTGAGGAGATACGCCGTGCCCGCCTAAACGGCAAGCATGACGGTTTCGCACGCCGAGAGATCGGGACTGACTTCATCTGGCGTGTAAGCCCCCACACTTAGTCCCGCTCATCCCGGCGGACGCCGGGATCCAGTAAGAGCACAAAGCGGTACGGTGAGAATGCACCTTCCTCCAACCACGCGCTTGCGGCCAAAGCACTGGATCCCGGCGTCCGCCGGGATGAGCGGAGAAGATCAAGCCAGGACGAGCGGCTCTTAAGCTCAGCGCGCCTTGGGGTCGGCCTTCAGCGCCGGCAGGACGGGCGGAGCCCCGGACGGCAGGGGTGCGGCCGGGTCGCGCAGCCAGGCCTCGATGTCGCGATAGACGACCTCGCCCTGCAGGTCCCGGTTCAGGATATGCCAGCCGTCGCGGTAATAGGCCGTACGCAGGTTGGACCGTTCGCCGGCTCGCTCCAGCGCCAGCCGCATCGGGCGCTTCTCGATGATCTGATCGTGGGCGCCATAGAGCAGCAGGGTCGGCTTCTCGACCGCACCCAGCCGGTTCGTCGCCGTCTCCATAAGATCGACCAGCCCGTGCAGGGAATCGAAGCGGGTGGCGATGATGCTGAGCGGATCGCGGCCGTTGCGGACCAGTTCCAGCGTATTGTCGGACGCACGGATCTTGCTGACCGCGAAGGACGGCGGCTCGACCGCGACATCGCCCATCAATCTGGCGGCGGCCCACAATCCCGCGCTGTTGAACGGACTCTGGCTGGACCAGCCCCAGACGCCGGGGGCCAACAGGATGACCCGGTCGGCGTCGGGCGGCGTCTCGGCCCCGAAGGCGGCGATGGTCGAGGACCCGCCCATGCTTTCCCCCGCCACCACGATCAGGGCGTGGGGCCGCTCGGCGCGGACCAGGGCGACGACGGTGCGCAGGTCCTGGCTGGTCAGGCTTTCGGGCGCGAACTCGCCGCGATGGGGCGCCAGGCCGAAGCCGCGCTGGTCATAGGCCCAGGTCTCGATGCCGCGCGTCGCCCACCACGGTCCCGCCAGCCGGAACGAGGCGTAATGGTCGTTGAACCCGTGCAGGGCGACGATGACGGCCCAGGGCTGCTGCCCCTGGGGGCTCCAGCGCAGATAGGGCAGCCGCGCCCCGTCCTGCACCACGAAGGCGCCGCGCCCTTCGGTCCCCGTCTCGATACGCGGCCCGGCGAAACCGGCGGGCGGGCTCTGCGGCGCCTGAAGATGCGGCGTGGCGCAGGCGGACAGGGCGAGGGCGAGCAAGGCCGCCCCCAGCAACCGCTCACCCCGGCGGACGCCGGGGCCCAATGATTTGGCCGCGCGCGCCAGGCTGGCCAACAGGGCTGCGATCAAGTCCGAACTCTGCTTCATGATGCCCAAAGCACTGGATCCGGCGTCCGCCGGGATGAGCGGATTGGAAAGATCGTCACCCGAGAATGACTCGAACCCGTTCGCGAAGGTAGGGCAGAAGCTCGGCCTCGAACCACGGATTTTTCCGCAGCCAGGCCGTATTGCGCCACGACGGGTGCGGCAGCGGCAGGATGGCGGGCGCGTAATCGCGCCAGGCCCGGACCGTTTCGGTCATGTTGGTCTTGGCGCGATCGCTCAAAGCCCAGGCCTGGGCGTAGCCGCCGACCAGCAGGGTCAGTTCGACCTTGGGCAGTTCGGCCAGCAGCCGGGGCCGCCACAGCTCGGCGCAGCGGCGCGGCGGCGGATAGTCGCCGCCCTTCGGATCGGTGCCCGGAAAACAGAAGGCCTGGGCCGCGACGCCCAAACGCGGGTCGCCGTAGAAGGCGGCCTCGTCCACGCCCAGCCAGTCGCGCAGACGGACGCCGGACGGATCGGTGAAGGGCAGACCGCTTTCATGCACCCGCCGCCCCGGCGCCTGGCCGCAGATCAGCAGGCGCGTCTGGGCCGTGACCATGACCACCGGCCGCGGCGTGTGCGGAAGGTGGCCCAGGCAGGCCCGGCAGGCCCGGATGTCGGCCAGGACCGCGTCCAGGCCGCCGTCCTCCGCGCCCTTTTCAGGGCCCTTTTCAGGATCAGTCGAAGTCGCCGTCATCCGAAGGCTCGACCGGCGGCAGGGCCGCCAGGGCCGCGGCCGTCTCGGCCTCGGTCGGCAGGCGCAGACGGATCACGCCCTTGAAGCTGTTGGGATCGACCGCCTTGCCCTTCTTGGTGATGGTCAGCTTGCCCTGACGCATCAGGCCCAGGGCCGCGCTGCGCACCTTGGGCAGCATCCGCTGCCACTGCTCGGGCTGCAGCTCCTTGGCCACATCCGACGGTTCAATGCTCTTGCCGCCGACGCTCTTGGGGTCGGCCTTGGCCAGTTTTTCAAAAATGGCCGCTTCGATAGGATCGCTCATTGCGCCTATATGCTGCAGCGCGAGATCAGAAAGAAGGCGTAATCGGCATGGTCGGCAGGATCACGGTATCGGAAGGCGAGTTTTCGGGTTGGGAAACCTACGAGGTGAGCGGCGCCACCTTCGACTCCACTGTCGGTCCCTTCTACCGCAAGCCGGACCCCGACGGGTCGATGCGCTGCGCCTTCCGGGCCGAACAGAAGCATATGAATTTCGGCGGCCGGATGCACGGCGGCTGCCTGATGACCTTCGCCGACATCGCCATGTTCCAGATCGCCTATCAGGAGATGGAGGGGGCCTCGGGCGTCACGGTGCAACTGGATTCCACCTTCATCGACGGCGCCTATGTCGGGGAACTGATCGAGGCGACCGGCCAAGTCACCAAGGCGGGCAAGAGCCTGATCTTCGTGCGCGGCCAGATCAACACCGGCGACCGACTGCTGATGACCTTCTCGGGCGTGATCCGGAAATTCACGCCACGCGGCTGAAGCGGACGAGGACCGCCAGGCCGGTCGCCAGCCCCGCCGCCGGCCACAAGGCGTTCAGGCCCAGCGCGCCGTAGCTGAATGCGCCCACCACGGCCCCGCCGAACAGGCCCGCCCACAGCAGCAGATAGGGCGCGAAGGCCGCGCGCTGCCCGCCCCGCAGAGCGCCGGCCAGCGCCTGCCCCAGCTTGACCAGGGCGCCGGTCATATAGGTCAGGCCGACGCCGACCTCGCCGTCGCGCAGGAAGACGGCGTTCTCGACCCCCATGGCCAGCACCATCAGGCCGACGGCCAGCGGCGTCAGCCCGACCGGGACGGCCAGCGCCGCGCCGGCCAGCAGGCCCGCCTCCAGCGCCAGAACCCGGCTGCGCGACCGCATGCCTTCGCCGCCGGCGACCAGAGCCCCCAGCGCCGCCCCGAGAACGAACAGGATCAGAATGGTCGCGGCCACCCCGACGGTGCGCCAGTCGCCCAGCGACACGCCGACCGCCATCCGGGTCGAATTCCCGCTCATGAAGGAGACGAACAGCCCGCCCAGCTGAAGAAAGCCCAGGCTGTCGACATAGCCCGCCAGGCCCGCCAGCAGCACCGCCATCCCCCGCTCAGGCGGGGCCAGCGTCCGCATGACGCCTAGGCCCCCGCCTTGGCCGTCGGACGCGCCCGGCAATCCTCCATCCAGCGCGCCAGATGGGTGAACTCTTCCGGCGGGCGGTATTTGACCAGACGAGCGAAGTCGAGGCCGACCGCCGCGACGATGTCGGCGATGGTGAAGCGGTCGGCGGCGATGAAGGTGTGCTCGGCGAGGTGGCGGTCCAGCGACTTCATGAACTTCTCGGCGCCGACGCGGCTGTACTCGGCGACCTGCGGCTGAGGCGGTTCGAGAGCGGCCAGTGCCGGGTGGCTGAAGCGCACGTTCAGCATCATCGGATTGGCCAAGTAGATCTCGCAGCGACGGGTCCACATCTCGATGATCGCCTGCTCGCGCGCATCGTGGCCGAACAGGTTCGGCTCCGGGTACAGCGCCTCCAGATAGCGGCAGATGGCGATGGACTCGGAGATGCAGGCGCCGTCGTCCAGCTCCAGCGCCGGGACGTGCGGCACGCCCACCTTGGCGCGGTAGTCCGCCGTGCGGTGCTGACCGGCCAGCAGGTCGATCTCGACGAAGTCGACGTTCTCGACGCCCTTCTCGGCCATGACCCAGCGGACCCGGCGCGGGTTGGGAGCGCGATGCGAGGTGTAGAGCTTCAAGCCGTCCTCCAGCGTCTTAAAAAACCTACTGTCCGAACACCGAAGCCGGCATGGCCCCGACGATGCAGGCGGTCATCAGCGTGGCCAGGAAGCCGGCGAACAACGCCTTCCACACCAGACCCAGAACCTCCTCGCGGCGTTCCGGCATCAGGACCGACAGGCCGGTGACGGTGATGCCCACCGAGCCGATGTTGGCGAAGCCGCACAGGGCGTAGGTCATCAGCATCCGGGTGCGCTCGGTCATGTCGCCGGGGGGGATATGGCCCAGTTTGATGAAGGCGACGAACTCGGTGAGCGTCAGCTTCACGCCCAGCAGCCAGCCGGCGGTGCGGGCGTCGGCCCATTCCACGCCGATCAACCAGGCGACCGGCGCGAAGACCACGCCCAGGATGCGCTCGACCGTCAGCGGATCGCCGCCGATGACGAAGCCGCTCAGAATGACGTTGGCCAGGGCGACCAGGGCCACGAAGACGATCAGCACCGCCGAGATGTTCAGCACCACCATCAGGCCGTCCGACGTGCCCTTGACGATGGCGTCGATGGAGCTGTCGTACTTCAGCGCCGAGTTGTAGTCGGCCACCGCCCCGCCCTGGCCCGGCTTTTCGGGGATGATGACGCGGGCCAGCAGCACGCCCGCCGGAGCCGAGACGATGGAGGCGACCAGGACGTGGCCCGCCGCGTTCGACAGCACCGGCGCCAGGATGGTCGCATAGGCCACCATGGTCGAACCGGCGACGGTGGCCAGACCGACCACCATCATCAGGAACAGCTCCGACCGGGTCAGCTTGTCCAGATAGGCGCGGATGACGATGGGGCTTTCGATCATGCCCAGGAAGACATTGGCCGCCACCGCCAGGGCCGAGGCGCCGCCGAGACCCATGGTCCGCTGGAACAGGAAGCCGAAGCCGAGCGTGATCCATTTCAGGATCTTCCAGTGCCACAGCAGGGCCGACAGGGCCGAGATGACCAGGATCAGCGGCAGAACCTTGAAGGCGAAGGTGAACAGGGCGCCCTCATTGGCCACGGCGTAGGGCTGATCGCCCCCCGCGAGGAAGCCGAAGACGAACTTGGTCCCCTCCTCCGTGGCCAGTTCCAAGCCCTGAACCGCGTTGTTGATGCCGTCCAGCACCACCTGAGACCCAGGGATGGCGAAGGTCGCCAGCACCAGGGCCGCCTGCACCGCGATAGCGCCCAGCGCCAGCCGCCACGGGAAGACCCGGCGGTTCTCGGACATCGCCCAGCAGACGGCGACGATGACGGCCAGGCCGAACAGGCTCTGGAGGTTCAGGAAACTGAACATGGGAAAGGCGGCTCCGCGACCGGCGCTACGGGAGCCGGCTTCTTATTTGCGCATGAACGACAGCCGCGCGCGGCTGGCAAGAGGCGCATGAAAAAGGCGGAGGATGAATCCTCCGCCTTCGCTCCTTGTCCGACCAGGGTCAGAGTTGGCCGCGCACCAGCTTGCCGTAGTCGTCCATCAGGGTCAGCGACAGGTCGCCGGGCGTGAAGCAGTAGTCGCCGATCTCGCTGACCGGGGTGACCTCGGCCGCCGAGCCGGTGAGGAAGCATTCCGAGAAGTTCGACAGTTCTTCCGGCAGAATGTCGCGGACGACGACCTCGATCCCCTTGGCCTGGGCCATCTCGATCACCGTCTGACGCGTGATGCCGTCCAGAATATGGTCGACGCGCGGGGTGTGCAGGACGCCGCCCTGGACGAAGAAGACGTTGGCGCCGGTCGCCTCGGCGACATAGCCGCGCCAGTCCAGCATCATGGCGTCGGCATAGCCGCGCTTCTCGGCTGCCGTCTTGGACATGGTGCAGATCATGTAGAGGCCGCCGGCCTTGGCCGTCGAAGGGGCGGTGGCCGGGTCGGGGCGGCGCCATTTGGCCCACTCCAGCCGGATGCCGCGCTTCTTGACCTCGGGGTCGAAGTAGCTGGGCCATTCCCAGGCAGCGATGGCCATGTGAACCTTGCTGTTCAGCGAGGAGACGCTGAGCTGTTCGGCGCCCAGATAGGCCACCGGACGGATGTAGCAGTCCGTCATGCCGTTCTTTTCGCAGGTTTCCTTGCAGGCCGCGTCGATCTCGGCCACGCTGTAAGGAATCTCGAAGTCCAGCAGCTCCGCCGATCGTTTCAGCCGCTCGCTGTGCGCCGTCAGCTTGAAGATTTCGCCGCCGTACATACGCTCACCCTCGAACACCGACGAGCCGTAGTGAAGGCCATGGGTCAGAACGTGCGTTTTCGCTTCCCGCCAGGGCACGAATGCGCCGTCAAACCAGATCCAGCCGTCACGATCGTCGAAAGGAACGAAGGCCATTGAATAACGTCTCCCGGGGATATGATCGGGTTACACTCTTCTCGCCCGCCGCCGTCAACGCCTCGCGTTCGGCAGGATCGCCCAAAGCATGACCGATACCCGTTCTTCCAGCCGTTCCGGCCCCGTCGCAGCCCCCGGCACGGGCCGCCACCTGCTGATCGTCGATGATGACGACAGAATCCGCGAACTGCTGAAAGAGTTCCTGGCGCGCGAAGGCTATCGCGTCACCGGCGCCGCGCACGCGGGCGCCGCCCGACGCCTGGTGGAATTGATCGAGTTCGACTTGATCGTGCTGGACGTGATGATGCCGGGCGAGAGCGGCTTCGACCTGACGACCTGGATCCGCAGCCAAGCCTCCCTGTCCAGGACGCCGGTCCTGCTGCTGACGGCCAAGGGCGATCCCGACGACCGAATCGAGGGCCTGTCGCGCGGCGCCGACGACTATATGTCCAAGCCCTTCGACCCGCGCGAACTGGCGCTGCGGATCGAGGCCATCCTGCGCCGCACCGGCGGCAAGCCCATGACCCCGCGTGAAATCCGCATGGGACCGGCGGTGTTCGACATGGAGCGGCTGGAACTGACCCGCGACGGGACGCTGCAACGCTTGACCGAGGCCGAGGCGCAACTGCTGAAGACCCTGGCCATCCACTCCCATTCCCCCGTCGAGCGCATGAACCTGTCGCCCGACACCGCCGACATCACCGGCCGCGCCGTGGACGTTCAGGTGACGCGCCTGCGCCGCAAGCTGGAAGCCGACCCCAAGAACCCGCGTTATCTCCAGACCGTGCGCGGCGTCGGCTATATGCTGGCGCCGGACTAGGGTCTTGCGTCTTGCTCACGCCCCCTCCTCCGCCGTCATCCCCGGCCTTGTGCCGGGGATCCAGACCCTCGACGTCGACGGATCGAAGCGACGATCTTCGCTATCGAGCGGCATGTTTCTGGATTCTCGGGACAGGCCCGAGAATGACGCAAGACTAACAACACCTCCCCTACCTAGGCCCCTCCGATGAGGCTGCTGCCGTTCAACGTCTGGGCGCGAGTGATCAAGCGCCGCCTGCCGACCTCGTTGTGGGGGCGGTCGCTGCTGATCATCGTCCTGCCCGTGCTGATCATGCAGGGGGCCGTGACCTGGGCCTTCTTCGACGCCCACTGGCAGGCCGTGACGGCCCGCCTGTCCGAAGGGCTGGCCGGAGACGTGGCCTGGGCGGCTGAAAGCTATCGCGACGAACCGACGCCGCAGAACCTGACCCTCATCGCCGACCGGGCCGAGCGGTCCATGCAGTTGTCGGTCGCCTTCCAGGAGGGGGCGAAACTGCCCGCCGAGCAAAGGCGCGGGCCGATCGGCGTGGTCGACCGCACGCTGGAGAAGGCCCTGGCCTCGCGGCTGGATCAGCCCTTCTGGTTCGATACGACCCGCTACCCCGCCTATGTCGACATCCGGGTGGAGGAGCCCGGCGGGGTGCTCCGCGTCATCGCACCGCGCGAACGGGCCGTGGCGACCCAGGCCCACATCTTCGTCCTGTGGCTGATGATCGCCACCGTCCTGCTGCTCAGCGTGGCGGTGCTGTTCATCCGCAATCAGGTGCGCGCCATCGAACGGCTGGCCGACGCCGCCGAGGCCTTCGGCCGGGGCGAGAGCGTACCGCGCTTCAAACCGCACGGCGCGCGCGAGGTGCGGGCCGCCGCCAGCGCCTTCCTGGACATGCGCGCTCGCATCCAGCGCCATATCGAGCAGCGTACGGCCCTGCTGGCCTCGGTCAGCCATGACCTGCGCACACCCCTGACCCGGCTGCGGCTCGAACTGGCCCTGGCCCCGCCGTTCAAGCGCGCCGAGGCGATGAAGGGCGATCTGGACGAGATGGAGCATATGATCGACGAATACCTGGCCTTCGCGCGCGGCGAGGCGGGCGAAGCGATCCAGTCGATCTCAGTCCCCGAAATGCTGCGCCGCGCCGCCGAAGACGTTCGCCGCGCCGGCGCCGAGGTCACGGTCGAGACCCCCGATGAACTGGACGCCCAGGTGCGCCCCCTGGCCTTCCGGCGCGCGTTGAGCAATCTGGCCGGCAACGCCGCCTCGCACGGCGAGCACGTGCGGCTGTCGGCCCGCCCCCTGCCCTCCGGCGGGCTGGAGATCGCGGTCGAGGACGACGGGCCCGGCATTCCCGAAGACATGCACGAAGAAGCCTTCCGGCCCTTCTCGCGGCTGGACGCCTCGCGCAATCAGAACCGCAAGGGCGTGGGCCTGGGCCTGGCCATCGCCCGCGACGTGGCCCGCGGCCACGGCGGCGACATCACCCTGGACCGCAGCGACATGGGCGGGCTGAAAGCGCTGATCCGCCTGCCCGCATAAATCGCGACGCGCCCTCTGGCGTGACTGTAAAATCAGCGCCATCTTGGGACAGTTCTAGGGGGGCCTGGATCAGGAGTCCGTATGATGCGTAATTTCGCATTCCTCGCACCGCTCGCCGCCGTCGCGGCTCTCGCCGGCGCGGCCGCCGCCCAACCCTCCGCCGTCGTCGTCACCGTCAGTCCCGACATGGCCAAACAGGTTCAGGAACTGGGCCAGCGCGACGTGCAGCAACAGGTCGAGGATCTGACCCGGACCATCGAGCGCACCCTGACCGCGCGTCACGCGCTGGACGGCGCCCGGATCGAACTGGTCATCACCGACCTCAAGCCGAACCGGCCGACCATGCAGCAACTGGTGGACAAGCCCGGTCTGGACGCCATGCGCAGCATCTCGATCGGCGGGGCCGCAGTCGAAGGCGCCGTCACCATGGCCAACGGCGAGGTGCAGCCGGTCAAGTATGACTATTATTCCAACACCCTGGCCGAGGTTCAGGGCTTCACCACCTGGCAGGACGCGCACACGGCCTATGACCGGCTGGCGCGCAACCTGGCCGACGGACGCTACGTCAAACGCTGAGGAGTGAGGCGCTGACGATCAGCCGCTGAGCTCGGTCGACTTGGCCACAGCCGCCTGAACGGCGCTCTCGACCGCCCGGTCGAGGGCGCCGTTTGCGTTCAGGGCCACCAGACCGGCCTGCGTCACCCCGCCGGGCGAGGCCACGCGGTCGATCAGGGCGTCCAGCGCCTCGGTCCCCTCGACGCCCGCCGCGGCGGACCGCAGGGTGGCGCGGGCCAACCGCACGGCGGCCTCGGGGGACAGGCCTTCCTCGATCCCGGCCTGGGCCAGGGCGCGGGTGAAGGCGAAGAAATAGGCGGGCCCGCAGCCGGACACGGCGGTCGCGGCGTGCATGACGGCTTCCTCGTCCAGATGGACGGTCTCGGCGATGGGCGCGAACAGGGCCTCGCCCACGGCGCGGGCCGCGTCGTGGGCGGCCCAGATGGTCGCCACCCCCTGAGCCTGGGCCACGCCCGTCGTCGGCATGATGCGGACCACAGAACGGCCGCCGAAGCCCGCGGAAATGGTCTCGCCCTTCACCCCGGCCATGACCGAGACGATGACGGCGTCGGGGGCCAGATGCGGCAGGATCGGGCGCGAGGCCTCGAACCATTTGGCGGGTTTGACCCCGATGACGAAGGCGCGGGCCTCGGCCAGGGCCTCCAGCGGCGGATTGATCCGCGCGCCCAAAGCCCGCGCCGCTTCGGCAGCGGGCTTTTCGGAGGGCGTCAGGATGATCAGGTCGGCGGGATCGACGGCGCCGGTCTTGAGCCAACCTTCAAGGATGGCCGAGCCCAGCCGCCCCACGCCTTGCAGGACGACCGGCCCGATCTTCCCGACTTTGCTCATCAGGCGGTGCCGACGGTCTCGAACAGGCAGGCGTCGATGGCCTCCTGCGCCTTCTTGGAGCCGCGCACCATGAAGTCGAAGGCAGGATAGTAGCGGTCGGCGGCCTCGATGGCGGCGTCGATCATGGACGCGGCCTGGGCCAGGGTCGGGCGCTCGCTGTGCGGCAGGGCCAGCGAATGACGGAAGACGATCTCGCCCTCGTCCGGCCAGACCTCGAAATGGCCCAGCCAGGTGCGCTGGTTGATCATCGACACCAGTTCATAGGCGGCGGCGCGGCGCGTCTTCATGACCCGCAGGTCCAGGGCGCAGCACAGCTGAAGGCAGTCGCCCTCGGGCCGCCAGGCGAACCACAGCTCATAGTCCTTCCAATCGCCGGCCAGGGCGAAGGCGAGGTCGCCGTCGTCCGTGCGGTCGAACGGCAGGTTCTCCGCGTTGAGGACATGCTCCACGACATCCAGGGGGTCGTAGGGAACGTCGACCTCTTCGGGTCGGGCTGCATCCATCAGGGATTCACATTCTTACTCGGGGGCCGCGACTCACGACCTGCAAACGAACGGTAAACGTGTTCGGAGATTCGGCTCAACCGGCTGTGTCGGCGTCGGGCGCCGCGCCTGTGGACGTTCCGGCCGAAGAGTTTTTCCCGGGCGTTTTCTGAGCCTTAAGCTCGGCGATTTCGGCGCGAAGGGCGGCGATCTCGTCCTTCAGCACATCGAACTCATCGCGACGGACCAAATCCATCTCGGCCACGAAGCGGTCGGTCTGGGCGCGCCAGGCGGCCTTGGCCTCGTCGCCGGCCGCCTGGGCCAGGCCCATGGCGCCCGTGGTCAGCTTGGCGAACTCGTCGAGGATCGGATTGCGCGTCTGCATGATGAAATCTCGCGTCTCTGCCACACCAGTATATGGTTAATGGCGTCGTAAATTGGGTGAACGAAACCTTTCCGTCCGAACCGGCTATAAACTGCTTCGCTGGAAAAGCGCGCGACGAATGCAGTCTCGCTTGCTAGACGACGAAGGGTTCAAAACGGCGCTGACGGAGGCCCTGTGCCCTTCCCCGAATTCGACCCTGTCCTGATCCATCTCGGCCCCCTGCCCATCCGCTGGTACGCCCTGGCCTATGTCGCCGGGATCGTGCTGGGCTGGTGGTACGCCTCGCGTCTGGCCAAGACGGAGCGGCTGTGGTCGCCGGGCAGGCCGCCGGTGACGGGGCCGCAGTTGGACGACCTGGTGCTGTGGATCACGTTCGGCGTCATCCTGGGCGGGCGTCTGGGCTACGCCCTCTTCTACAAGCCGGCCATGTTCGCCCAGTTGTTCACGGGTCAGAACCTGGGCGAGCGGCTGGAGCTGCTGCAGCTGTGGACCGGGGGCATGAGCTTCCACGGCGGCTTCCTGGGCGTCGTCGTCGCGCTGACGCTTTACGCCAACCGCCAGAAGATCAATCCGCTGAGCCTGGGCGACCTGATCGCCCCGGTCGCGCCGCTGGGCCTGTTCTTCGGCCGCATCGCCAACTTCATCAACGGCGAGCTGTGGGGCCGCGAGACGACGGTTCCCTGGGCCATCCGCTTCTGCAACGCCCGCATCGAACAGATGTACGGCTTCTGCCCCGCCGGCAACGAGCCCCGCCACCCCAGCCAGCTCTATGAGGCGGGCCTGGAGGGGCTGCTGCTGTTCGTCGTCCTGTCGCTGGCTGTGTGGAAGTGGCGGATGCTGAAGCGTCCGGGCTTCGTCACCGGCCTCTTCCTGCTGGGCTACGGCGTCTGCCGCGCTGCGCTGGAGAACGTGCGCCAGCCCGACGCCGGTCTGGAGCATCTGCCGCTGGGCCTGACCATGGGCATGATCCTGTCGACGCCGATGATGCTGGTCGGCGTCTGGCTGATCTGGCGAGCGCTGAAGAAGCCGGTCGTCACCGCCTCTACGGATTGATTTTCCTCGTCATTCTCGGGCTTGTCCCGAGAATCCAGACACGCGACGAGTCGCACTCAAGACATGACGCCCCTATGTCACGCCTTGAGTCCCTGGATCCTCGGCACAAGGCCGAGGATGACGGGACAAAGAGAACACGCGACATGAGCCACGCCGCACAGCCCACCACGACAGAGACCCTCAAGGACCGGCTGGTCCGCGAGATCGTGCTGACGGGGCCGATGACGGTGGCGGACTATGTCACCCGCTGCCTGCACGACCCCAGGGGCGGCTACTACGCCACCCGCCCCGCGCTGGGGGAAGGCGGCGACTTCATCACCGCCCCTCTGGTCAGCCAGATGTTCGGCGAACTGATCGGCCTGTGGGCCATCGAGGTCTGGAGCCGCCTCGGCGCGCCCGAGCGGGTGCGGCTGGTCGAGGTCGGACCCGGCGACGGGACGCTGATGTCCGACATGTTGCGCGCCGCCCGGCTGGTTCCCGGCTTTCTCGAGGCCGTGGACCTGATCCTGATCGAGCCGAGCGCGCCGCTGCGGGCCGAGCAGGCGCGGCGGCTGGCCGACGCGGACGTCCATCCCCGCTGGCTCAGCGCCCTGCATCAGATCGAGACCGACGCCCCGGTCATCCTGATCGCCAACGAGGTGCTGGACTGCCTGCCCGCCCGCCAGTTCATGAAGACCGAGGGCGGCTGGGCCGAGCGCCGCATTGGCGTCACCGACGATAATGAGCTGACCTTCGGCCTGGTCGCCATTTCCGGCGGTTTCGAGCGGCCCGAGTATGACGTGGAGCCGGGCCAGGTCGTCGAGATTTCGGAACAGCAAGCCGCCTTCGCCCGCGATCTGGCGACCCTGGTCAAGACAGCCTCGGGCGCGGCCCTGCTGATCGACTATGGCCGCAGCAGACCCGGCGCGGGCGACACGCTCCAGGCCCTGCGACGGCACCAGAAGGTCGATGCGCTGGAGACCCCGGGCGAGGCCGACCTGACGCAATGGGCCGACTATCCGCTGGTGCTGGAGGCGGCCGTGCGCAGCGGCGCCGACGTGACCGGCTGCGTCGGCCAGGGCGCTTTCCTCAAGGCCCTGGGGATCGAAGCCCGCGCCCAGCGGTTGATGCAGGCGCGCCCCGACGCCGCGCCG
Organism: Brevundimonas sp. 2YAF1; assembly: GCF_052114745.1. Lineage (NCBI taxonomy): Bacteria > Pseudomonadati > Pseudomonadota > Alphaproteobacteria > Caulobacterales > Caulobacteraceae > Brevundimonas > Brevundimonas sp. 2YAF1. Next base: position 45,707 of record NZ_JBFRFI010000007.1, read on the forward strand.
GTCATCCAGCGGCAGCTGGATCGCCTGACCGCGCCGGACCAGATGGGCGAGCTGTTCAAGACGGCGGCGATCTTCTCGCCCCGCTCTCTGGCCCTGCCGGGTTTTGAAGCATGAGTTTGACGCCCATCACCCACCCCCTGCTGGACAAGGCCGGGGTGCGCCACGGCTTCTTCACCCGCGAGGGCGGCGTGTCGGAAGGCCTCTACGCCGGGCTGAACACGGGCGTCGGCTCCAACGACGATCCGGCGCGCGTGGCCGAGAACCGTCGTCGCGTGGCCGAATGGATGGGCGGCGGCGCCGACGACCTGTGCGGCTGCTATCAGATCCACTCCGCCGTCGCCCGCGTGACCGACGCCGGCTGGAAGGGCGAGCGCCCCGAAGGCGACGCCGTGGTCACGGCCGTGCGCGGTCCGATCTGCGCCGTCCTGACCGCCGACTGCGCGCCGGTGCTGCTGGCCGACGCCGAGGCCGGCGTGGTCGGCGCGGCCCACGCGGGCTGGAAGGGCGCGCTGGGCGGGATCATCCACTCGACCGTCGCGTCCATGGAGGCCCTGGGCGCGAGCCCTGCACGCATGGTCGCCGTGGTCGGCCCCTGCATCGCCCAAGGCTCCTATGAAGTCGGCGCGGACTATCAGGAGCGGTTCGCCCACCACGACCCCGGCAGCGAACGCTTCTTCGCCCTCGGGCCTGCGCCCGACAAACGCCTGTTCGACCTGCCCGGCTTTGTTCTGTGGCGACTGGAGCAATCCGGCGTCGGCGAGGCCGCCTGGACCGGCGAGGACACGCGCGCGGACGCGGCGCGGTTCTATTCGAACCGTCGGGCGTTTCTGGCGGGAGAGCCGGACTTCGGGCGGTTGATGAGCGCGATCACGCTCACCTGATCCTTCTCCCCTTGAGGGAGAAGGTGGGCGCCGAAGGCGCTCGGATGAGGGGTGTGAGCGCGATGATCGAGTACGAAAAGCACTGAAGCCGGGCCTGAGCATCGAAGGGCGCCGCCGACACCCCTCGTCATGCTGCGCACGACACCTTCTCCCTCAAGGGGAGAAGGAAGGCTTGGTTCAGCCCGCCATCGCCAGGTCGAAGACGCGTGTCGTTTCGCGCCAGGCGTCGGGCTGGGCCAGCAGGGCGCGGACCAGCTTGTTGTTCAGGGCGTGGCCCGCCTTGACGCCTTCGTAGCGGCCCAGCAGGGGCGCGCCCAGGACGTAGAGGTCGCCGATGGCGTCCAGGGCCTTGTGGCGCACGAACTCGCCTTCCATGCGCAGGCCGCCGGGGTTCAGGATCTCGTCGCCGTCGATGACCACGGCGTTTTCCAGCGAACCGCCGCGGGCCAGACCGGCCTGACGCAGGGCCTCGACCTCATGGGCGAAACCGAAGGTGCGGGCGGCCATGATATCCGAGCGGAAGGTCGCCTCGTCCACGACGAAGTCCACCACCTGATTGCCGATGACCGGCGTCGGGAAGTCGATCTCGAAGCGCATCTCATAGCGGTCGCAGGGCAGCAGGACGGCGGACTTGTCGCCCTCCTCCACCCGGATCGGTTTCAGGATCTCGATATAGCGGATGGGGGCTTCCTGACGGCGGAAGCCGGCGCGGTCCAGCAGTTGCACGAACTGAAGAGCCGAACCGTCCAGGATCGGCAGCTCGGGACCGTCGACCTCGATCACGGCGTTGGACACGCCCAGCGCGCACAGCGCGGCCATCAGATGCTCGATGGTCGACAGGCGCACGCCCGCCGCATTCTCGATCATCGTGTTCAGGCGCGCGTCGACGACGGCCTCGCCCGAGACAGGGATGCGATTGTCGCGGTCGGTCACGTCGGTGCGGACGAAGACGATGCCTGCACCGGGCGCGGCCGGGCGCACGACCAGCTTGACGCGCTGGCCAGTATGGACGCCGACGCCGGCGCAGATGGCCGGGGCGACGATGGTCTGTTCGTGATGGTCGTGACGGACCGGCAAGCTGGAAACTCTCTGGGCTGCGCGCCCCCGCCTCTGACGTGCGGAGTTCGCCTCACCTGTCGTTTACCCACGACCGCTCAAGCACGAAATGAAAGATGGGTTTCGGATTGTTTCGGTCCGGCGCGACCCAGTTTCATGGCTGAAACAAAGAAAAACGCCCCGGAGCCTGGCTCCGGGGCGTTCGATCAGCGTCTCTTCCGCTCAGTTCGCCAGGCGGCGAAGGAAGGACGGAATCTCGAGGTCGTCGTCTTCGGCGTGACCTGCCTGATAGTCCTGCGTCGGCTGGGCCGACTGGGACTGACGCAGTTGCTGGGTCGTGCGGTTCGACGACGGCTGCGGCGCATAGGACGGCTGCTGCTGCTGTTGCGGCTGCTGGCGCTTCTTGCCGAACAGGCTCCAGCCGCTGCGACGATGATCACGGTCGTCGTAGTATTCTTCTTCAGCGACCGGCTGCTGCTCTTCGCGGCGCGGGGCCGGACGGGCTTGCGGCTGTTGCGGCTGGCCGCGATCGAAATAGAGGTCGCCTTGCGAGGCGGCGACAGGCTGGGCGCGGACGGCGCCGGATTCGTATTCCTCGACCCAGGGGTCGACGATCGGCTCCAGATTGCGGGGCGCGTCGTGGATCACCGGCTCAGGGCGCGGCTCGGGCGCACGGGCGGCCGAGGCTTCATAGGCGGAGGCCGGCTCGGGCGCGCGGACCGGTTCGCGCACCGGCTCGATGCGGACTTCGGGCTGGCGCGGCGCGGCGGCGTGGGTGGTCGGGCGACGGTCCGAGAAGGCCGAACCTTGCGGCTCGATCTTCTGGATGACGGCCTCGTCCATGCCGGTGGCGACGACCGAGACGCGGATCTTGCCGTCCAGAGCGGGGTCGAAGGCGGCGCCGAAGATGATGTTGGCGTCGCCGTCCACTTCGGCGGCGATGGCGTTGGCGGCCTCGTCCACTTCCAGCAGGGTCATGTCCAGACCGCCGGTGATGTTCACCAGCACGGCCTTGGCGCCCTTGAGGCTGGTCTCGTCCAGCAGCGGGTTGGCGATGGCGTTCTGAGCCGCCAGCAGGGCGCGGTCGTCGCCCGTGGCCTCGCCCGTGCCCATCATCGCCTTGCCCATTTCGGACATGACGGCGCGCACGTCGGCGAAGTCGAGGTTGATCAGGCCGGGCAGGATCATCAGGTCGGTGATCGAACGCACGCCCGAGTGCAGCACCTGGTCGGCCATGCCGAAGGCGTCGGCGAAGGTGGTGCGCTCGTTGGCGACGCGGAACAGGTTCTGGTTCGGAATGACGATCAGGGTGTCGACGTAGCGTTGCAGCTCGGCGACGCCCGAGTCCGCCAGACGCATGCGGTGACGGCCTTCGAAGGTGAAGGGCTTGGTGACGACGCCGACGGTCAGGATGCCGCGGTCACGAGCGCACTTGGCGATGACCGGGGCCGCGCCGGTGCCGGTGCCGCCGCCCATGCCGCAGGTGATGAAGACCATGTGCGCGCCGTCCAGGTGCGCGTGGATTTCGTCAGCGCTCTCCTCGGCGGCGTTCATGCCGACTTCGGGGTGGGCGCCGGCGCCGAGGCCCTGGGTGATGGTCTCGCCCAACTGGATGCGGCGGTCGGTCTTGGCGAAGCTGAGGTGCTGGGCGTCGGTGTTGGCGACGACGAACTCGACCCCTTCAAGGCCGGCGTCGATCATGTTGTTCACGGCGTTTCCGCCCGCGCCGCCGACGCCGAAGACGACGATCCGGGGCTTCAGTTCCGTGTGTTGCGGCTTCACCAGCGAGAGAGACATGATTGTTGTTCCGACCTTCCGACCCTTGCCCGTTAACCCCAGTGCGAAATCCCCGCCGAATCGCATTGGTTATGAGCGCGTTAAGCAAAACCCTGTCTGCGTTAACGAAGAGTTACTCCGGTAATATGAGTCGGCTGATTTGACAGCCCGCTTCCGCAGCTTGGCCGCAGATTTCCTTCATTTTTTAGGCTGTTGGCGTCCAAAAGGAAAAAGGGCGGCTCTTGCGAGCCGCCCTTTCCGTTTCAGATCGAACCGAACTTACCAGGGACGGTAGTTCAGGCCGATGAAGTAGCGCGTGCCGTAGGGGTCGAAGTTCGGATACAGGGTAAATCCGAGCTGCGGCGCCGGCTCGGCGTCGAAGGCGTTGACCACGCCGGCGCGAACCGACAGGTCCTCACGAACGTTCCAGCGCACCGTAAAGTCGTGACGGGCGAAGTTACCCGTGTCCATGTACTGGGGCAGGCGCGAGTCGGCGTTGTTGACCAAGGTGCGAGCAAAAGTGATGTTCTGAGCGGTCTGCCAGTCCATCGACCAATTCACACTCCACTTGTCGTTCGGCGTCCAGGTCAGCGAAGACGTCATACGAACCCGCGGATAGGTCAATAGACTTGCCGATTCCGTGTAGTCGTTCGGGTTTTGGGCGTTGTTGAAGTTCTTCTGCTCGATCAGCCAGGTGCCGTTCAGGCTGTAATTCAGGCGGCCCAGCTGAAGGCCCAGAGTTTCCTCCAGATCCATCGAGTAGCGGGCGTTGAAGTCCAGGCCGCGCGTGGAGCGCTTGGCATAGTTGATCGAACCCTGGATGTAACCCCCGATCGGGTCGCCGGTCGGGGCGCCGACACCAAACGGCACGTTCGGGTTGTTGCGGAAGACGGTGGCGCAAGCCGCCGTGTTCAGGGTCGAGCCGTTGACGCAGTTCTCTGCCGCAACCGTCGACGTGACCGCCGCGATGACGTTCGTCAGCTCGATTTCAAAGTAGTCGAGCACCAGGCTGAAGTTCGGGATGAAGCGCGGTTGCAGCACCGTCGAGAAGGTGAAGCTTTCCGACTCTTCCGGCTTGAGGAAGGGGTTGCCGCCGCTCACGCCAGCGATGCTGGACGTGCTGTAGAGCAGACCAAAGTCATCGGTGTTCGTCGGCGTGGCGCCGGCGAAGTCGAAGGTCAGGCCTTGCTGAGCCGCCAGAGCGGTACAGTTTTTGATTCGGTTATCGCGATACTGAACGTTGGCCGCCGCGTTGATGTTGGCCGTGGTGCAGGGATCGCCCGAACCGAAGAAGGTGAAGGTCTGGCTATACGGCCGGAAGCTTTCGAAGAGGTTCGGCGAGCGCAGCGAGGTGTTGAAGCTGGTCTTGAACGTGATGTCCTGGATCGGACGATAGATCAGGTTGACGCCGTAGACGTCGCCCGAACCGGTCGTGGTGTAGTCGAAGTAGCGGTACGAGCCGCTCAGCTCAGCGTACTCACCGAGGAAGTTGTCGCGGAACAGCGGCACCGACAGCTCAGCGAACACTTCGTTCGACTCGTACTGGACGCCCGGCATGTCAGCGCCGGTGTTCAGGAACAGGAAGCGGTCGCCAGTTTCGCGATCGCGTCCCGTGGCTTCCGTGTACTCGCGACGATATTCCGCGCCCACGGCGATGCCCAGAGCGCCGGCGCCCCAGAAGTCCCACAGCTGGCCGGAGACCGAAGCCAGGGCTTGCTCCTGCTCGTTCCGTTCCGTCACGCCGACTTCGGCGTAGAGGTACTTCAGAGCCTCGGCGCTTTGGTTGCCGGCGCCGAAGATGTTCAGCGGCTGGCACTCATTGATCGCCGCCTTGCCGACGGCCGAATCGCGCACGTCGCCGCCGCGGATGTAGTCCGTAATCGGACGTCCTTGGGCCTGGAGCAGTTGCGCGCGGCAAACGATCTGGCCTGCGCGGCCAGCGACGATGCCAGCGGTATCCACGACCGCGTCCGACGCGAATGCCATGCGCTCGACATCGACGCCGTTCTCACGGTTGACGACCTCGACCTGACCATAGGTGTAGCCGATGTCCCACGAGACGTTCTTCACGAAGCCGACGCGATCATGATTACCGTCGAACGAGATGACGCCGCGCCACAGATCGCGGGTGTTCAACTGGCTACGGTCAGGACCGCGCAGCGCCGAGCGGGCATAGGGAGCAGCAGCCGTGCCGAGCAGTTGCCCCGGCAGGTCCGCCGTCGGCTGGCTGTAGATGTTGATCCGGTTGTTCTGGATCGCCGTCTTCAGGTTCGCCGGCATATAGGCGTTGTCGCTGAGGCGGATATCATAGGCGCTGCTGCCCCGGATCTGCGAGATCGAGGTCGCGGCAGCACGGTCCGAGATGAAGATGTCGAAGAAGGTCGGCTGACCTTCGTCGAAGGTCTTCTCGGTCACATACTTGGCTTCAAGGTGCGCGTTGATCGAATCGGTGATCTTGTAGTGGGAGCCGACTTGGTAGCGCTGCGATTCCGAACGCGGAACCTGCGAATACTGGCCGTACTCCGAGGCCAGCTCACCGTCCCCGCCGACGTTCAGAACGCGTTGAATACCGGTGCCGACCCGCGTGCCGAAATCAGCAAGGCGCGCGCCCGTTCCGTCAAAGACGTAGGAGTATCCGGGGTTCAGGGCCGTACAGTTGGTGTTGGTGTAGTTGGCCGTAGCCGGGTTAGCGCCGACCGTGCCGCAGCTGCTGTACGGGAGATCCGGGTCGTTGAGGGGGCTGCCGGGCTGGTTGTTCGCCAGGTTGACAATGCCCCAGCGCAGACGTTGCATCGTCCTCAGATTGCTGAACAGGGTGGTGTCGATAATCCCGTCATAGGGATTGGCTACCGTATCCGCGTCGGTGGTCACCAGGCTGGTCGAGCGCGCCAGCCAGTCGACCTGGTTGGTGCGAACTTCGTCCAGCTTCTCGTATTCGGCGAACCCGTACAGGTTCAGGCGGTCGTCAAAGAAATTCTTGCCGAGCAGCGCGGAGATACGCTTGTTGCTTTGCCCACCCTGGTTCTTCTGGCCGTAGTTGCCGTCGATCTCGAGACCTTCGAAATCCTTGCGCAGGACGAAGTTCAGCACGCCCGACACAGCGTCGGCGCCATAGATCGAGGAGGCGCCGCCGGTGACGATTTCGACATTCTGGATCAGCAGGCGCGGAATGGCGTCGACATCGACGGACAGCGTGCCGCCGTTGGAGCCGACGTGACGGCGTCCATCAACTAGCGTCAGCGTGCGGCCCGAACCCAGCGAGCGCAGGTTGGCGAACGACAGACCACCATCCCCCAGCCCCGAACCCGTGGTGTCGGACGGCACGACCGAGTTCGACAGGGCCGGAATCGTGGCCAGATAGTCGATCATGGTGTTCTGACCGGTAGTCAGCAGCGTCTCGCGCGAGACCTGGATCAGCGGCGTCGGGGAGGTGGTTGGGTCGCGACGGATGCGCGAACCGGTGACGACGATTTCATCGACCGTCGTGCTCTCTTCGCGCTGTGCGGCAGGCGCCGTCTGAGCGAAGGCCGGAGCCGAAATGGCGATGACGCCGGCCAGGACGGTCGTCCCGAATAGATAGTTGCGCTTCAGGTGCATTTGTATTTGGCCCCAACCTTGATTGAACTGCAGCACAGCGGAATCACGCAAGGCGACCCACATGTCAGATCGTCCCGTCTAATCGAAAATGCCGCACGGACAAGCTTTGTGACCCAAATCAGGCCATGGGGCGTCAAACGTGTAACAATGAGGACACAGTCTGGTCATACATGACCGATGATCGTTCCTTGAGCGTAGATCATTCTTCAGTTTCGAGAAAAGCTGCACGAATGATGCACGATTTTTCGCAATCAAACATGTGGGCGCATCTCGCAACCAGACGACGTGCGATCAAATAGGACCGTAGTAGGGCGAGTTTCGTCGCGGGTGCAGCCGCGTCGCGACTAGAGGTTGTCGCGCAGCCACCCTGCGGCGCGGGCCACCATGCCGCCGCGGTGCACCTTGGGGGCGTCGGCGGCGGTGATCTGACGGGACATCAGCTTGCGGGCGGAGACGGCCTCGCGCGGGCCGTAGGCGGCGCGCAGCAGGACGCCCGAGGCCGAGCAGAAGGCCGGGCCGGAGGCGGCGTCGGCCAGGTGGGGAGCGCGTTGCGGCTTGCCCAGGCGGACCGGGCGGTCGAAGACGCGCACGGCCAGCTCGCGCACGCCGTTCAGCTGGCTGGCGCCGCCGGTCAGGACGATGCCCGCGCCGGGGTCCATGCCGACGCCGGCGTGCTTCAGCCGGTCGCGCAGCAGTTCGAGGGTTTCCTCGACGCGCGGGGCGATGACGGTCTTCAGCATGGCGCGCGGGACGATGACGGGACCGGCGGACGGGTCCTCGCCGCGCGGCGGAGCCTCCAGCATCTCGCGGTCCTCGTTCGCCGACGCCATGGCCGAGCCGTGCAAGGTTTTCAGGCGTTCGGCGCCGACCTTGGAGGTCGACAGGCCGCGCGCGATGTCGGCGGTGACGTGATCGCCGCCGACGTTCAGGCTTTCGATATGCAACAGGCTGCGCCCGCCCCAGACGGCCGCCGAGGTCGAGCCGCCGCCCATGTCAATGCAGACGCTGCCCAACTCCATCTCGTCTTCTTCCAGCGCGGCGAGCGAGGAGACGACGGGGGCGGCGGCCACGCCTTGAAGATCAAGGTGGGCCAGTTCGAGGCAGTGGCTGAGGGCGCCGAACGCCCCTTCGGCCATGGAGACGACCAGCAGGTCGAGGCCCAGCGAACCGCCGCGCATCGAACGGGGATCATGCACGCCGCGCGCCCCGTCCACCGACCAGGCGATGGGCAAGACGTGGATCGGGCGGCGATTGGGCAGGCGGATCTGGGCCAGGGCCATACCGATGGCGCGGGCCAGGTCGCCGTCGCTGATCGGATGGGCGCCCAGCGAGACGCGGGCCTGGACCCGGTGGCTGGCCATCTGGCCGATGGCCGTGGTGACGATGACGCCGGAGACGGGCGAGCCGGCGGCGCGTTCGGCGCGCTCGACCGCATGGCCGATAGCCTGGGCGGCCTCGTCCATGTTGACGATGGCCCCGCCGCGCACCCCGCGCGACTGGACGTGGCTGGCCCCCGCGACGCGGATGGTGCGGTCGGCGTGGCGCACGCCCTCGGGCTTCATGATGAAGCAGGCGACCTTGGACTGGCCCAGGTCGAGCGCGGCCACGGCCGGTGCGCGCGGGGCGCCCTTGGTCTGGTCCGTGTTCGTGTCTCGGCTGCGTCCGGCCATGATGCGTGTGTCCTGGGTATTCGTGTCAGACGGCGCCTTCGGAGGGCCGGACGGCGACCTCCTCGGGCGTGCGGAGATCGACCCGGGCGAAGCCCAGGTCGAGAAGGCGTTCGCGCTGATCCAGGGCGTCGAGACGGATCAGGGCGCTGTCCTGATCGACGGCGGGCAGCTGGATCAGGCTGCCGTCCTTGAGCCGCAGGTCCCAGCGGCGCTCGTCCACCCGGACCAGAGCCTCGATGCGCGCCATCAGGCGCGGACGCTGGGCCAGAAGCGGCAGGATTTCAGACGCGGTCTGATCGGCGCCCTTGCCGACGACCAGCGGCAGCCTGGGATAACGGCCGGCGTCGGCGCCCTGGATCACCTGACCCCGGCTGTCGATGACATAGGCCTGGCCGGCGATCTGCCAGACGGCCAGACGGTCGTGTTCCTTGACGTCCACGATCAGGGTATCGGGCAACAGGCGCACCACGCGCGCCTCCTTGACCCAGCCCACAGCCTGCACCCGGTCGCGCACGGCGTTGAGGTCGAGGCTGACGATGGGCTGGTCGGCGCTGACGCCGACGGCCTGTTGGATCGCCGCCTTGGCCTCGGGCGAGGCGCCGGTGACGTGGACCTGCTTGACCTTCAGGCCCATGCCCGAGGTGACGCTGTCGAACTTGTTGGAAACCGAGTTGGAGATGCGCTCGGCCCGCGCGCCGGTGGCCAGGACCCCGCCCAGCACCGCGACGCCCGCCACGATGGAGATGACAACGGCGCGCGGAGACAGGTCCAGCCGACCGATGGCGGCGACCTTGCCCGGCGTAGCCGGAGCGTTACGGGAGCCCTTTTGTGGCCCCTTACCCTTCGTCGAACCCTGTCGCCGACCGCCACGCACTACCGCGGGCATGAGGCGTCCTCCACCATCCACCGAACCAGATCACGATACGCCATCCCGACATAGGCCGCCTGCTCGGGACTGAGCGAGGTCGGCGTCATGCCGGGCTGGGTGTTGACCTCCAGAAGAACGAGAACGTCGTTAACATCGTCATAACGGAAGTCGGATCGCGACACGCCGCGGCAGCCCATGGCCGTGTGGGCCAGCTCCGACTGGCGCAAAGCCGCCTCGAAGACGTGGGCGGGCAGGCCTTCGGCGGGCAGGACGTGCTTGGAGCCGCCCGGCGCATATTTGGCTTCGTAGTCGTAGAAGCCCTTGGTTGGGGTGATGTCGGTAACGGTCAGGGCGCGCGGGCCGGCGGCCTCGCCCAGAACCGTGACGGCCAGTTCCTTGCCCGCGATGAAGGGCTCGACCATGACCAGATCGCCATAGGTCCAGCTGTCGTCGCCGACGATGGCGCAGGGCGCGTCGCCCGGCTGGATGACATAGACGCCGACGGAGGAGCCTTCGGCGTTCGGCTTGATGACATAGGGGGGCGCAATCACGTGGTCCGCCGCCACCGCCATACGGTCGAACAGACCGCCGCCAGGAACGATGACGCCCGCCGCGCGCAGCACGGCCTTGGACTTGTCCTTGTCCATCGCCAGGGCCGAGGCCAGGACGCCGGAGTGGGTGTAGGGGATCTTCAGGGTTTCCAGCACGCCCTGGACGCAACCGTCCTCGCCCCATTCGCCGTGCAAGGCGTTGAAGACGACATCGGGTTTAAGGGCGGTCAGCACCTGGGCCAGGTCGCGACCGGCGTCGACGCGCGTGACCTTGGCCACCTGCCCCTCCAGGGCGTCGGCGCAGCCGCGGCCGGACGACAGCGAAACCTCGCGTTCCGACGACAGGCCGCCCATCAGGACAGCGACGTGGAGGGTGTTCAGGGGCGCGCGCATGGGACGATCCGACTACTAGCCCGCCCCTATCGCCTGAATACGGTTAACCAGCTGGAAACGATAGCGGGACCGAGGGCGAATTCGTTGCGTCTTCCTTCTCCCCTTGAGGGAGAAGGTGGCGCGGCGCGCAGCGACGTGACGGAGGGGGCGTCTCGACGGCTGAAGTTTGCGTCGCCCCCTCCACCACTTCGTGGTCCCCCTCCCCATGGAATGGGGAGGAAAGAGCTTTTACTTCCGGCCGATCCGCTTGATTTCCCAGTCCAGCTGAACGCCGGTCTTGGCCAGGACGTCGGTGCGAACCGCCTCGCCCAGACCTTCGATGTCGGCGGCGGTGGCGTCGCCCGGGTTGATCATGAAGTTGGAGTGCAGTTCGCTGAACCTGGCCCCTCCCCCGGTCTCGGCGTGCAGCTTGCCGCGCCAGCCCGCGTCATCGACCAGCTTCCACGACGAATGGCCCTCAGGGTTCTTGAAGGTCGAGCCGCCGGTCTTTTCGCGGATCGGCTGGGTCGTCTCGCGACGGCTGGTGATCTCGCCGATACGGGCGGAAACAGCCTCGGGAGCGTCGGGCGCGCCGCGATAGGTCGCCTCCATCCAGATGATGTCGGCGGGGGCGTTGGAATGGCGATAGGTGTAGCCGAAGTCGGCCAGCACCAACTCGATGCGCTGCCCCCGACGGGTCAGGCCCCAGGCCGAGACCAGAACGTCCTTGGTTTCCGCGCCGTAGCAGCCCGCGTTCATGGTCAGGGCGCCGCCGATGGTGCCCGGAATGCCCGCATAGAACTCCAGCCCGGCGATGCCCGCCTTGGCCGAGGCCTTGGCCACCATGGAGTCCAGCGCGCCCGCGCCGACGGTCAGGGTCTCGCCCTCGGTCGTGATGGCGGCGAAGGCGCGACCCGCCAGACGGATCACCACGCCCTCGACCCCGCCGTCGCGCACGATCAGGTTGGAGCCCACGCCGATGATGGTGACCGGCACAGCCTCGGGCAGAGCCTTGAGGAAATCGGCCAGATCGTCAGCGTCCGCCGGGATGAACAGGGCGTCCGCCGCCCCGCCGACGCGGAACCAGGTGTAGGGCCCCAGCGGCTCGTTCAGCAGCAGCTTGCCGCGCACGGCGGGGAGGGTGTCAGTCCAGGACATCTATTAATCCGCTCATCCCGGCGGACGCCGGGATCCAGTTCTTTGGCTGCATCCAGCCGTTTGGCGTTCCGACCGATGTAGGGCGGCAAAGGCGCGTCGTGAAGCTCTCACTGGATCCCGGCGTCCGCCGGGATGAGCGGGAGCCAATGATCTAGGCGAGGGCTTCAAGCTGCGCCGGCAGGGCGTAGGCCCAGCTGGTGATGTCTCCGGCGCCGAGCAGGACGACCAGATCGCCCGGCCTGGCTTCGTCCTTGATGACGCGCGGCAGGACGGCGGCGTTTTCGAGGGCGGCGACCTGACGGTGGCCATAGCGGCGGATGCCGTCGACCAGAGCATGCTTGTCGACGCCTTCGATCGGCTGCTCGCCCGCCGGATAGACGTCGGCGACCAGAACGCTGTCGGCATCCGAGAAACAGGTGGAGAAGTCGGCCATCAGGTCGCGCAGGCGAGTGTAGCGATGCGGCTGGACCACGGCGATGACGCGCCCTGGGGCCTCGGCGTTCTGGACGACCTGACGGGCGGCCTTCAGCACGGCGGCGATCTCCACCGGGTGGTGGCCGTAATCGTCGATGATGCGCACGCCGCCGACCACGCCCGTGGTGGTGAAGCGCCGCTTGACCCCGCCGAAGCCGGCCAGACCGGCGCGCAGGGCGTCGTCGTCCACGCCCAGTTCGCGGGCCACGGCGATGGCCGCCAGCGAGTTGGAGACGTTGTGCCAGCCGGCCATGGGCAGATAGAGGCCCTCGATCCGCGTCGGCTCGTCCAGAGCGGCCAGACCCTGGCCCTGCACCACCACGTCGAAGCGGGCGCCGTCAGGCGACATCTGCACATTCTCGGCGCGGACCATGGCCTGCGGATTCAGGCCATAGGTGACCAGGCGGCGGTTATCGATCTTGGCCGCCAGCTTCTGCACTTCCGGGTGGTCCAGGCAGACCACGCCGAAGCCGTAGAAGGGAATGTCCTCGATGAAGTCACAGAAGGCCTTCTTGACCGCATCGAAGTCGCCGTAGTGGTCCAGGTGTTCCGGGTCGATGTTGGTGATGATCGCCACAGTGCATTTCAGGCGCAGGAAGCTGCCGTCGCTCTCGTCGGCCTCGACCACGATCCAGTCGCCCTCGCCCACCTTGGCGTTGGTGCCGTAGGCGTTGATGATGCCGCCGTTGACCACCGTCGGGTCCAGACCCGCCGCGTCCAGCAGACAGGCGACCATCGAGGTCGTCGTGGTCTTGCCGTGGGTGCCGCCGACGCCGATCGAGAATTGCAGACGCATCAGCTCGGCCAGCATCTCGGCCCGGCGGACCAGGGGAATGCGGCGCTCGCGCGCGACGACCAGTTCCGGGTTCGTCGCCTTGACTGCGGTCGAATAGACCACCGCCGAGACGCCCTCGGTCACGTGCGCCGCGTCATGGCCGATGTAGATGCGGGCGCCCAGGCGCTCCAGCCGCTCGGTATTGGCGCTGGCCTTGGCGTCCGAGCCCTGCACCTGATAGCCGATCTTCAGCATGATTTCGGCGATGCCGCTCATGCCGATGCCGCCGATGCCGACGAAGTGGACAGGCCCAAGGGCGAACGGGACGGGACGAAGGCGTGCGATCATCCCAGCGCATTAGCAAGCCGCGCGCCCGATTGCACGACCCTGTTTCCTCCTCCCCTTGCGCGGGAAGGTGGCGGCCGCAGGCCGACGGATGAAGGGTTTCGCAGAGGTTGGATGAGCGAGCAGGGTCAATGTCCCGCAACCCCTCATCCGACCTCGCTCCGCTCGGCCACCTTCTCCCGCAAGGGGAGAAGGGTTCTCTCGATTTGCCGGGATCTTAAGTTTGGTTACTCCGCCTTAACCGTAAGGATTCACCATAAGCGTCTCATCTGTCCGGGGCCGCTTATTCCATGTCCGAGTTGAAGACCGACGTCATCCTGCGGGGCGATTGCATCGAGGTGCTGAAGGGCCTGCCGGACAAGTCGGTGGACATGGTCTTCGCCGATCCGCCCTATAACCTGCAACTGGGCGGCGACCTGCTGCGCCCCGACAATTCCAAGGTCGACGCGGTCGACGACGACTGGGACAAGTTCGACAGCTTCGCCGCCTATGACGCCTTCACCCGCGCCTGGCTGGGCGAATGCCGCCGGGTGCTGAAGGACGAGGGTTCGCTCTGGGTCATCGGCAGCTACCACAACATCTTCCGGCTGGGCTCGGCGATGCAGGACCTGGGCTTCTGGGTGCTGAACGACATCATCTGGCGCAAGTCCAACCCGATGCCGAACTTCAAGGGCACGCGCTTCACCAACGCCCATGAGACCCTGATCTGGGCCGCCAAGTCGCGCGAGCAGAAGCGCTACACCTTCAACTACGACGCCATGAAGGTCTTCAACGAAGACACCCAGATGCGCTCGGACTGGACCCTGGCCCTGTGCACCGGGGCCGAGCGGATCAAGGACGAGAACGGCGACAAGGCCCACCCGACCCAGAAGCCCGAGGGCCTGCTGCACCGGGTCATCCTGTCGGCCTCGCGTCCCGGCGACGTCATCCTGGACCCCTTCTTCGGCACCGGCACCACCGGGGCCGCGGCCAAGCGTCTGGGCCGCCGTTTCATCGGCATCGAACGCGACGAAGGCTACGCCAAGGTGGCCGAAAAGCGCATCAAGGCCGTCATCCCGACCGCGCCCGAGGATCTGGTCGTCACCGGCTCCAAGCGGGCCGAGGTCAAGGTGCCGTTCGGCGCCCTGGTCGAAGCGGGTCTTCTGGCCCCCGGCGACAAGCTCTACTGCCCCAAGGGCGACCATGAGGCCCGCGTGCGGGCCGACGGTTCGCTGGTGTCCGGCTCCATGAGCGGCTCGATCCACAAGCTGGGCGCCCTGCTAGAAAACGCCCCGGCCTGCAACGGTTGGACCTACTGGCGGTTCAAGACCGATACGGGCCTGCGCCCCATCGACGCCCTGCGCGCCGAGATCCGCGCCGGGATGCAGTAGGCCGAGGATGGAAGGGTTCCGGTAAGCGCCGGGCGGGACTGACAAATATCGCTCCAGCCAAGCTGGAACCCCCCTTCATCGGCCTGTGTTGAGGATTCTAGCGCCATCGGGGGCGCTGGAGTCGGATCATGAAGATTGCTCAGGTCACGCCCCTCTACGAGGCGGTGCCGCCCCGGCTTTACGGCGGCACGGAACGGGTCGTGGCCCATCTGACGGACGCCCTGGTCGATCTGGGGCACGACGTCACCCTGTTCGCCAGCGCCGACGCTGAGACACGCGCGCGGCTGGTGCCGGTGCGCGATCAGGCCATCCGGCTGGACCCGGAGCCGCTGAAATCCGACATGGCCGCGCATATGACCATGCTGGCCGAGGTGCTGGATCGCGCCGACGACTTCGACGTGATCCATTTTCACACCGACATGGCGCATTTCCCCTTCTTCCGCGCTCTGGCGGACAAGACGGTCACCACCCTGCACGGGCGGCTCGACCTGAAGGACCTGGCGGAGGTCTATGAGCGCTGGCCCGAGTTCGGCCTGGTCTCCATCTCCGACGATCAACGCCGCCCCCTGCCCGGCGCCAACTGGAAGGCGACCGTGCACCACGGAATGTCGGGGGACCTCTATCGCTTCTCGCCGAAGACCGAGGGCTATCTGGCCTTCCTGGGGCGCATCTCGCCCGAGAAGCGTCCCGACCGCGCGATCGATATCGCCATGCGCCTGGGCAAGCCGCTGAAGATCGCGGCCAAGGTCGATGCGGCGGACAAGACCTATTGGGAAACCGTCATCCGGCCCATGATCGACGGCAATCCCCTGATCGAATTCATCGGCGAAATCGGCGACGCGCGGAAGTCCGCCTTCCTCGGTGGGGCTGAAGCCCTGCTCTTCCCCATCGACTGGCCCGAGCCGTTCGGACTGGTGATGATCGAGGCCATGGCCTGCGGCACGCCGGTCGTGGCATTCCGCTGCGGGTCGACGCCGGAAATCATCGAGGACGGCGCCACCGGCTTTCTGGTGGACACGCTGGAACAGGCCGTGGCCGCCGCCGGCCGGGCGCACAGACTGGACCGCGACGCGATCCGGGCGCGGTTCGATCTGCGCTTCTCGGCCACGGCCATGGCCCGGCGCTATCTCGACGTTTACGGCGACCTGCTGGCCCGACGCCCTTTCGCGGTCGATGTTCTGGACGACAGCCCGGCGCGACCCTTTCGCGAAGCGCGCAGTTTCGCCGGCCGCGTCTGAACCCTTTCGTCCCTCTGGCCATTAGGTAGAGCATGGACGACGCCTATTCGGTCCAGACCACCGCCGCCGACAACAGCGATCAGGACGGGCTAGAGACCCTGATGGCGCTGAAGGACTGCGACACCTTCCTGGTCGCGGACCATTGGGGCGATGTGAAGAGCGGCGCCGACGGCCTGTTCGATCAGGACACGCGGATGCTGTCGCATTTCGTCCTGACGGTCGGGCGGGCGCGGCCGTCGCGGCTCAGTTCTGGCGTGACCGAGGACAACGTCTTCTTCACCTGCCATTCGACCAACCGCCCCCTGCCGCCCATGGGCGGGCGCTCGGCCCCGGCGGGGGTGTTGCATCTGGAGCGACGCCGCTTCCTCTGGGACAAGAGGCTGTTCGAGCGGGTGCGGATGGTCAACCACGGCATCGAGGACATCCTGTTGCCGCTGGCCTTCGAATTCGGGGCCGACTTCGCCGACATCTTCCAGGTGCGGGGCACGGCGCGAGCGGCGCGCGGCGAATTTCATCCGCCCGTCATGGACGGACGCAGGGTGACCTTCAGCTACACCGGACTGGATCAGGTCACGCGAACCAGTTGCCTGGCCTTTTCCGAGCCGCCCGCGCGGCTGAGCCCGAACCGGGCCGAGTTCATGTTCAGCCTGCCCAAGGGCAAGCAACTGGATCTGTTCATCGAATGCGGTCTGGACGTCTGCGACGCGCCGGACCAGGAGCGCTGGCGCTGGAACTCCATCCAGGCGCGTCTGGCCATGCGCAAACGGCTGCGGCGAGGCGCGGGCGTGCTGGCTCCGCGCAATCCGCGCGTCAACGACTGGCTGAGGCAGTCGCGCACGGACGTGGCCCTGCTGACCACCGACCTGCCGACCGGCCCCTACCCCTACGCCGGCGTGCCGTGGTTCTCGACCCCGTTCGGGCGAGACGGGATCATCACCGCCTGGCAGATGCTGTGGATCGATCCCAGCCTGGCCAAGGGGGTGCTGACCTATCTGGCGGCGCGCCAGGCGACCGAGGTCAACGCCTTCATGGATTCCGCGCCCGGCAAGATCATGCACGAGACGCGCGGCGGCGAGATGTCCGCGCTCGGCGAGGTGCCGTTCGGCCTCTATTACGGAGGGGTCGACACCACCTGCCTGTTCATCGCCCTGGCCGGCGCCTACGCCCATCGCACGGGCGATCTGGCGACCATCCGCGCCATGTGGCCGAACCTGATCGCGGCGGCCGGCTGGATGACCGACTACGGCGACAGTAACGGCGACGGCCTGATCGACTATGCGCGGGGGGCGGACACCGGACTGTCCAATCAGGGCTGGAAGGATTCCGAGGACTCCATCTTCTACAGCGACGGACGCTTTCCCAAGGGGCCGATCGCCCTGCTGGAGGTGCAGGGCTACGCCTATGCCGCGTGGAAGGCGCTGGCCAGAATGGGCGAACTGCTGGGCGACGGGCGCGTGGAGGAATGGAGGGCTCAGGCCGAGCGTGTGCGCGCTGCGGTCGAGGAGCGCTACTGGATGGAGGACGAAGGCTTCTACGCCATCGCTCTGGACGGCGACGGCGAGCAGTGCCGCGCCATCGGATCGAACGCCGGCCACCTGCTGTTCAGCGGCCTGCCCTCGCACGAGAGGGCGCGGCGGGTGACGCGGCGGATGCTGACGGCCGAGTTCCGCTCGGGCTGGGGCCTGCGGACCCTGGGCAAGGGCCAGACGCGCTTCAATCCGATGAGCTATCACAACGGCTCGGTCTGGCCGCACGACACGGCCATGGCGGCGGCCGGCATGGCGCGCTATGGCGAGCGGCGCGCGGTGGCCATGCTGCTGGGCGAGATCTTCGGCGCGGCGGCGCATTTCGAGCTTCGCCTGCCCGAACTGTTCTGCGGCTTCATCCGCGAGACCGGTGAGCCGCCCATCGCCTATCCGGTCGCCTGCCTGCCCCAGGCCTGGGCGGCGGGATCGGTCTTCCTGATGCTGCAATCGGTGCTGGGCGTGTCGATCAATGCGGCGGAGGGTCTGGTCGAGGTGTCCAACCCCGCCCTGCCCGTCGGCCTCGACCGGCTGTCGATCATCGATCTCGCGGTCGGCGACGGCGCCATCGACCTGAACTTCCAGCGGCTGGACAAGCACGTCGTCGTCATGCCGCGCGAACGGCGCGGGACGGTCAGCCTGCGCGCGACGGGCTAGGCCGCCAGCCCCCGCTCCAGCGCCTTGCGGAACACCGTCGGCAGCGAGGCCAGCGCCGGGTCCGCCTCGGTCCACAGGAAGTCGCCTTCGCCCGCCTCGCCGACATGGACGGTCAGGGTCAGGCTGAAGTGGGTGAAGACGTGCTCGACCGCCCCCGCTTCGCGCCAATCCGACAGGGCCGGCGGATCAAAGGCGGGCGCCGCGCTCCAGTCCGAGGTCGGCAGGCCGACCATCCCGCCCAGCAGCCCCTTGTCCGGCCGCCGCACCAGGGCGACCCGACCGTCGGCGTCGCGCAGCACGAAGGCGTGACCCAGCCGGTGCGGCCGCGCGGCCTTCTTGGTCTTCAGCGGATAGCGTTCGGGCGAACCCGTGCTCAGCCCCTCGCAGCCGAAAGCCAGGGGGCAGAGATCGCACGACGGCGACTTGGGCCGACAGACGCCGGAGCCGAGATCCATCAGGGCCTGGGGCCAGTCGCCAGGCCGGTCGTCGCTGACGAAGAGGGCGGCCAGCCGCTTCAGCTCGGGCCGAGCGGCGGGCAGCGGCGTCTCGACCGCGAACAGGCGGCTCATGACCCGTTCGACATTGCCGTCCACGACATTGGCGGGCCGCTCGAAGGCGATGGCGGCGACGGCGGCGGCGGTATAGGCGCCCACGCCCGGCAGGGCCAGCAGGGCCGCCTCGCTGTCCGGGAAGACGCCGCCGTGGTCGCTGGCCACGGCCCGCGCGCAGGCCAGCAGGTTGCGGGCGCGGGCGTAGTAGCCCAGCCCCGCCCAGGCGGCCATCAGTTCGGCGTCCTCAACCGCCGCCAGATCGCTCACCGTCGGCCAGCGCGTGGTGAAGCGCTCGAAATAGGGCGCGGCGTGCGGCACCGTCGTCTGCTGCAGCATGACCTCGGACAGCCAGACTCGGTAAGGCTCCGTGCGCTCGCCCGACCCTGGCGGCGCGCGCCACGGCAGGGCCCGCGCATGGACGTCGTACCAATCAAGCAGGGCGGCGCGGAGGAAGGGGACGTCGAGCATCGCCGCCTTCTTAGCGTCATCCCGGAAAGCGCGCAGCGCTTATCGGGACCGCAGGACATGAAGGTCAGGAAAATATGCCGCCCGAAACCCGCAACGCCCCCCGTCAGTCAGCCAAGGCCTGCTTCAGGAATGCGACCGTCTTGGGCCAGACGTCGGCGCGGGCCGCGCTTACGCCTTCGGCGGTTCCACCGAGGAACAACAGACCGGCGGCCTGTTGCGGAGCCACGGCGCCAAGCGGCGGCCCGAACACCGCATGGCCCGCACCGACATAGTTCAGATGGGTGACGCCGTGTCGGAAGCCTCGCGCCTTCAGGCGCGCGACGATCCGTTCGGCCATGTCTGCGGACGGCCACAGGCCGTCGTCATCGCTCGACACCAGCAGGATCGGACCGGCGATCCGCTCTACCGCGATCTCGGCCTCCGGCGAGGCTGTCGGCAGACTGTCGGCATAGAGGCGGTAAACGCCTTGAAATCCATTCGACATATTATAGGGCACGTAGGGCAAGGAACGGCCCTCGGCGGTCCAGGACGCACCCGTCGGGCCGCCGGTCTGGTCGATGCCTTGCCACAGCACATGAGTCGGAACCGCCGCGACGACGGCCTTGATCCGGTCGTCCCGACTGGCGACCAGCAGCGCCAGTTCTGCGCCCTTCGACACGCCGACGACGGCGACGGGCTCGCCGGCGTTGGGGCCGGCTTTCAGCCAGGCGATCGCCCGACCCACCGGTTCGATCGGGACAAGGTCCAACTTGGGAGGCTGGCCCGGCTCCCCGAAATAGGACACGGCCAGGGCGTCCAGCCCGTCGGCCGCCAGCCTGCGCGCCACGGCGCGGGCGCCCCCAAGTCCCCCTTCGGACCCGCCCAGCACCACCACCGCGCCTCGCGCCGCCTTGGCCGGATCGGCGGGATAATATTCGGCGGCCAGGCCGTCGTCGCGGACGACTGTGGGAGCTGACGCCGAGATCGGAGCCGGGCTTTGAGCGTGAGCGGACACGGGCGGTCCCATCAGACACAGGACGGCGAAGGCGGCGGTGAAGCGGGACATCTCGCTCTCCATTAATTGAAGAGTACTTTTTAATTTAAAGTTCATTACATGTCTATGCACGGATAAGCGCGCCGCTGCGGTTTAATAATCCGACGAAGCCGTCCCGGCTCTAGGCCCTTCGGCTTCGACCGGGATGACGCTATGGTGCGTCGATGCGTCGTCCTCTGCCCACCGAAAGCGAAGCCCGCGAAATCCTGGCCCGACGCCGGACGCGCCCTCCGTTGCGCCCGCCTCCCCCGGCCGGCCGGTCGCTGGCTCCGCTGATCAAGAAGCTGGACGCCCAGTTCGGGCGCGGCGCCGGCGCGCTGGAGCCGCGCTGGCGCGAGATCGTCGGCGAGCGCCTGGCCCGCGTCACCCGCCCCCAGAAACTGACCAAGGGCCGCGGCGGCGCCGGGGGGACGCTGGAGCTGCGTGTGGCCGGCCCCGCCGCCCTGCTGGTCCAGCATCAGTCCGAGGACATCCTCCAGCGGGTGAACCTGTTCCTCGGCGCCGGATCGGTCGAGAAGCTGCGCATCGCCCAGGGGCCGGTGAAGCCCCTGCCCGAAGGCGGCGCCAAGCCGCGGCCGCGCGGCCAGGCGGTCCTGCCGCCCCTGCCTGCCTCGGTCGAAGCCGACCTGGCCGCCGCCGTCGAGGACGCCCCCGACGGGCTCAAGGCCGCCCTGCGCAAACTGGGTCGCGCCGTGCTGTCGCAGCCCCCCGAAAATGAGCGCCGTTGACAAACCTTCGCCGCACCTGTTCTCGACAAATAAGCGGATCGCGCGCGTCTTAGGGAATCGCGCCATCCTTCAGAGTCACACTCTCGCCCAAGGACGACCCATGGCTACGTTCCGTTACGCTTCGATGAGCCGCCGCGCGGCCCTGACCGCCGCCGCTCTGGCCGCCATGGCCACCGTCGCCGGCTGCACCGCCAAGACCGGCGGCGCCGCCCAGGGCGACATGGCGATTGGCGCGGGCGAAGACGCCAAGGTCACGGTCGTCGAATATGCCTCGGTCACCTGCGGCCACTGCGCCGCCTGGAACGAGGAAGTGTGGCCGGAATTCAAGACCAAGTATGTGGACACCAAGAAGGTCCGCTACGTCTTCCGCGAATTCCCGACCCCGCCGCAGGACATCGCCGTCGCCGGCTTCCTGATCGCGCGCTGCGCCGGACCGGACAAGTATTTCGACGTCGTCCACGACATCATGGCCAGCCAGAAGGAATGGATGGCGGGCGTCGCCCCGCGCAGCACCCTGTTCCGTGCCGCCGCCGCAGCGGGTCTGAGCCAACAGCAGACCGAGGACTGCATCCGCGACAAGGCCGCCATCGAAGAGATGAGCAAGCGCATCAAGGCGGGCATCGACGCCGGCGTGACCGGCACGCCGACCTTCCTGGTCAACGGCACCAAGGTGCTCGACAGCAGCCTGTCGAGCCTGTCGGAAGCCATCGACGCGGAACTGGCCAAGAAATAATCTCAAACGGGCGGGGGCGTGGCGATGTTGAGGAAACTGGCAGGGGCCGCGGCCCTGACTGTCGCGCTGGCGCTGGCCGCTTGCGGCGGCAAGAATGCGGCCCCCGCCGAAGGCGACATGGCTCTGGGCGCGCCCGAGGGCGCCACGGTGACGGTGGTCGAATACGCCTCCGTCACCTGCGGCGTCTGCGCCGCCTGGAACGAGGAAGTCTGGCCTGAGTTCAAGGCCAAGTACGTGGACACCAACAAGGTCCGCTACGTCTTCCGCGAATTCCCCACCCCGCCCCAGGACGTGGCGGTGGCCGGATTCCTGCTGGCGCGCTGCGCGGGCGAGGACAAGTACTTCCATGTGATCGACCAGATGATGCGGTCCCTGCCCGAACTGCATTCCGGGACCCCGGCGCGCGACATCCTGCTGCGCACTGCACGTGAGGCTGGCCTAAGCGAAACCCAGTTTCAGACCTGCGTGGCCGACCCGGCAAGCGTCGCCGCGATGGAAAAACGCATCAAGATGGCTCAGGACGCTGGTGTGACCGGCACCCCCACCTTCATGATCAACGGCGAAACTGTCCGCGACCCTTCGCTGGACAGCCTGTCGCAACGCATCGATTCCCTTCTGGTGACGAAATGAACATGAAGACCCTGTGGTGCGCCCTGCCTCTGGCGGCGGCGCTGATGACCGCCGCGCCCGCCCTGGCAGCCGATCCGGCCCCGACGCCCGTGCCGCCGGTGACCGCCACCGACCGGGTGCTGGGCCGCGCCGACGCCCCGGTGACGGTGATCGAATACGCCTCCTTCACCTGCAGCCATTGCGCCGCCTGGACCAATGAGGTTCTGCCGGACTTCAAGGCCCGCTATATCGACACGGGCAAGGTCAAGCTGGTCTTCCGCGACCTGCCGACCCAGCCGGCCCAGGTGGCGGCCACCGCCGCCGCCATCGGCCGCTGCGCCGCGCCGGACAAGTTCTTCGACGTGGCCCATCACTTCATGGCCGGTCAGGCCGCCGCCTTCGCCAGCGGCGACGCCCGCGACTGGTACATGGGCGCCATCGCCGTCAGCGGCCGCACCCAGGCTCAGATCGAGGCCTGCCTGGCCGACCCGGCGACGGGCCAGACGCTGCAGCGCGACGTGGAAGCCGCTGTCGCGGCGGGCGTGGACGGCACCCCGACCTTCTTCGTCAACGGCAAGCGCGCCATCGACCATTCGATCGAAACCCTGTCGGCGGCCATCGACCCGCTGATCAAGGGACGCTAATCGACCGCCCATGCAATTCCAGCGACTGAAGCTCGTCGGCTTCAAATCCTTCGTCGACGCGGCGGAAGTTCAGATCGAGTCCGGCCTGACCGGCGTGGTCGGGCCGAACGGCTGCGGCAAGTCCAACGTGCTGGAAAGCCTGCGCTGGGTCATGGGCGCCAACTCGGCCAAGGCCATGCGCGGCCAGGGCATGGACGACGTCATCTTCGCCGGCGCCGCGGGCCGACCGCCGCGCAGCCACGCCGAAGTCGTCCTGACCATCGACAACGCCCAGAAGCGCGCGCCCCAGCCCTTTACCGACAGTCCGGTGCTCGAGGTTTCGCGCCGCATCGACCGGGGCCAGGGCTCGACCTATCGCATCAACGGCAAGGAGGTCCGCGCCCGCGACGTCCAACTGCTGTTCGCCGACGCCTCCACCGGAGCCAACTCGCCCGCCCTGGTGCGTCAGGGCCAGATTTCGGAACTGATCGCGGCCAAGCCGCAGAACCGGCGAAGGATTCTGGAAGAGGCGGGCGGCGTCGCCGGTCTGCACACCCGTCGGCACGAGGCGGAGTTGCGGCTGAAGGCGGCGGAGACCAACCTTGACCGGCTGGACGACATCGGCCGCGAGCTGGAGACGGCCCTGAACCGGCTGAAGCGCGAGGCGCGTCAGGCCGAGAAGTACAAGAAGATTTCGGCCGAGATCCGCGCCCTGCAGGCCGCCCTGCTGTTCGTGCGCTGGAACGACGCCAAGACGGCGGCCGAGACGGCGGCCCAGGAGTTGCGCGACGCCGACCGCGCCGTGGCCGAAGCCACGACCGCCGCCGCCAAGGCCCAGACCGACGCCCTGAAGGCGCAGGAGGCGATGAAGCCCGCACGGGAAGAGGACGCCGTCGCCGGCGCCCTGCTGCACCGGGCCACGCTGGAACGCGACCGCCTCGACATGGCCGAACAGGCCGCCCGCGCCGAGGTCGACCGGCTGAAGGCCGAAGCCGCCCGGATCAACGCCGACGTCGAGCGCGAAGAGCGCATGGCCGCCGACGCCCAGCGCGAACTGGACCGGCTGGATCACGAACTGACGAAGCTAAAGGCCGAGATCGCCGCCGCCCCCGAGCGCGGCCCCGAGCTTGAAAAGGCGCTGCTGGCCGCCGAGGACGCCCGCAAGGCCGCCGACGGCGAGGTAGAACGCCTGGCCGGGACCCTGGCCGCCGTCGAGGCCCGCGCCAACGCCGAAAGCGCCCGGAAGCGCGACGCCGAGGCCCGTCTGGCCCGTGTCGTCGGCCAGTTCGAACAGGCCAAACGCGAACGCGAGGCCCTCGGCCCGCTGGAGACGCCGGAACTGGCGACCGCCCGCACGGCGCTGGAAACGGCCCAGGCCGAACTGACCGCCGCCCGCGAGGCCGTGGAAGCCGCCGAGGCCGCGCGCGGCGATCTGGCCCGCGCCGAGGCCGAGGCCCGCACCACCGCCCGCGCCGCAGAAGACCGGCTAGGTCGCCTTCAGACCGAGGCGCGCGGGCTGGCGCAACTGCTGGTCAGCGGCAAGCGCGACCACCCGCCCGCGCTGGACAAGGTGTCGGCGGCCAAGGGTTACGAGGCGGCGCTGGCCGCGGCTCTGGGCGACGATCTGGACGCCGCGCTGGACGCCCGCGCCGCTGCTCACTGGGCGGGCGCCGACGCGCCCTCCCCGGTCTGGCCGGAGGGCGTGACGCCGCTGTCCGCCCATGTCACCGCGCCCGCCGAACTGACCGCCCGTCTAACCCTGTGCGTCGTCGCCAACCAGTCCGACGCGCCGCGTCTGGCCAAGCTATTGCCTCCAGGCGCCCGCCTGGTGACGGTCGAGGGCGACCTCTATCGCTGGGACGGCTTCGTCAGCCGCGCCGAGGCGCCGCGCCCCGCCGCCGTGCGACTGGCCCAGCGCACCCGGCTGGCCGAACTGGAAGCCGAGATCGACACGGGCAAACCCGCGCTGGAGGCGGCACAAGCGGCTCAGAAGACGGCGACCGAGGCCTTCCGCGCGGCCGAGGAGGCGGTGAAGACCGCCCGCCTCAAACCCTTCGCCGCCGACAAGGCCGTGACCGCCGGTCGCGACCGGGTCGAGAGCCTGATGCGCGACCAGACCCGCCGCGAAGCCCGCGCCCAGGCGCTGGACGAAACCGTCGCCCGTCTGGACGGCGAGGTCGCCGAGGCCAGGGCCGCGCTGGAGGCCGCGCAGTCGGTCGAGGCCCCGTCCGAGACGATCGCCGGGCTGCGCGACGAACTGGCCGCCGCGCGCCTCAATGCCGACGCGGCCCGGCAAGCGGCCCAGACCGCCCGCTCGACCCGCGACGAGGAAGCTAGAGACCGCGCCGGGCGCGAACAGCGTCTGGGCAGCCTGAGCCGCGCCCAGGAGGGCTGGGCCGGACGCTCCAAGGAAAGCGCCGCCCGCGTCGCCGCCCTGGGCAAGGACGCCGACAAGACCGCCGCCAAGTTGAAGCAGGCCGAGATCGCGCCGCAAGGTTTCGCCGAACAGCGCGGCACATTGATGGACGCCCTGATCGCCGCCGAGACGCGCAAGAGCGCCTCAGCTGAGGCCCTCAGCCTGGCCGAAACCACGGCGGGCGACAGCGACCGCGACAGCCGCGCCGCCGAGGCGGCCGCCGGGGCCGCGCGCGAGGCCCGCGCCGGTCTGGCCGCCCGCGCCGAGGCCGCGACCGAGCGTCTGGCCGAGGCCGAGGCCAACGTCCGCGAGACGGCGCAGATGTCGCCGGACGAACTGGGCCAGAAGCTGGTCGACGACGCCATCGCCCGCCCGCCGGACACCGCCGGCGCCGAGAGCCTGCTGTCCGGGCTGGAACGCGAGCGCGAGGCCCTGGGCGCGGTCAACCTGCGCGCCGAGGACGAGGCCAACGAGTACGGCGAGCGTCTGGGCGCCATGAAGTCGGAACGCATCGACCTGACCCAGGCGATCGCCAAGCTGCGCGACGGCATCGACGAGCTGAACGCCGAGGGCCGTGAGCGGCTGGTGGCGGCGTTCGACGTCATCAACGCCAACTTCAAGGCCCTGTTCGAGGCCCTGTTCGGCGGCGGTCAGGCGGAGCTGAAGCTGGTCGAGAGCGACGATCCGCTGGAAGCCGGTCTGGAAATTTACGCCTGCCCGCCCGGCAAGCGGCTGTCGGTGATGAGCCTGATGTCCGGCGGCGAGCAGGCCCTGACGGCGGCGGCGCTGATCTTCGGCGTCTTCCTGGCCAATCCGGCGCCCGTCTGCGTGCTGGACGAGGTGGACGCGCCGCTGGACGACGCCAACGTCGACCGCTTCTGCCGGATGCTGCACGAAATGCGCTCGCGCACCGACACCCGCTTCATCGTCATCACCCACAATCCGGTGACCATGAGCCGGATGGACCGCCTGTACGGCGTCACCATGCCCGAGCGCGGCATGAGCCAGCTGGTCAGCGTCAACCTGAACCAGGCCGAGCAGATCGTGGCGGCTTAGTCGGAAGCGTCCGTTCGATGCGGGCGCAAAAAACAGAGTCCAATTCGTCTGAATAGTCTGAAATCAGCGCGGCGGTCTCCCTGTCAGCGCGCCTCGAACCCGACGCCTTGACCAGTATGGGGGCTTGGTGGGGCGCGTCAGGTCGATCCCGTCTGTTTCAGACGAAGTCGTGGGAATTCAGGGCCTCGGCCAGCGTCATTGCGATGGCTCGGCGAGGCGCCCAGAATTCAGCGCTTCTTGCGCTGCATCGCCGCCCGCACGTCGCCCAAGGCCGGTCCGATCAGGAACCAGGGCTCGACGCAGTAGCGGGCGAACAGGCGTCTTGGGTCGGCGAACAGGCGGAACAGCCATTCAACGCCGAGCCGCCCCATCCAGCGTGGCGCCGCCTTCTGAACCCCGGCCTCATAATCGAAGGCCGCGCCGACCGGCAGGATGACGGCCTGAGGGAGGGCCTCGATGTTGTCGGCGATCCACAGCTCCTGACGCGGCATGCCCATGCCGACGAACAGGATGTCCGGCTGGAACTCGACGATGGCGGCCAAAACGGCGGTATTGCCCAGCGATCCCGGCGCAGCGTCGAAATAGCCGGACAGGCCGCTGATCACCGCCCCCGGATAGCGCCAGCCCAGACGTTCCGCCGCCGTGGTCGCCACCCCTTCGGCGCCGCCGACATAGAGGACGCGCCAGCTCTTGCGGTTGGCCAGGCTCCAGAACTGGTCGCGCCAGTCCAGATAGGTGCAGCGGTGGAAGGGTCGGCTGTGCAGCCCCAGCAGCCGGGTGAAGTGGATCAGGGGCGCGGAATCCAGCTCCACCACCTCGGCCATGTCGTACAGCCGGCGCATCCCCGGCGTGCGGGGCAAGAGATACAGGCTGTGCAGGTTGTGGTTGGCGATGACGCTGCGACGGCCGGCCTCGACGCAGCGTTCGAGGTGCAGCAGCACTTCCTCGGGCCGCATCAGGTCGACGGTTTCGCCCAGGATGCGGACGCGCTCTTCCGGTCGGCGCGCCTGGCGGAACGGGCGACGTTGGCGCGCCCGCCGGTCGGGCGCGGCGGCAGCAAGATCGACTCCGAGCGGCTCCTGATACATGGCTTGTCTGTACACGCGCCGCCTCAACGGGCGGTTGGCGGACGCGGTTAACGAAACACGGGATGCCCGGATGAAGCGAGCCCTTACGGCGGCGACAATCGCCGCCTCGACCCTGCTGGCGACAGCGGCGGTCGGTCAGGACCACGCCCTGGTCCTGACCGGCGTGGGCCGGTTCGCGGTCTTCGCCGACGCGGCCTCGATCACGCCCGACGGCGCCCCCAGGAACTCAAGCGTGCGGATGCGCTCGCTGCAGGTCAGCGAAGAAGACATGGTCATCGGCGGCGTCGCCTATTCCGGCGGCTGGTCCTGGTGGCGGTTCGACTGCGCGGCGCAGACGGCGGACCGGCTGGACTTCGCCTCGCTGAAGGCTGACGGGACGGAGGGGCCCATCACGCCGGAAAACGCCCCGCCCTACGCCATTGCGCCCGGCGGGGACGCGGCGGAATTGGCGGCCGTGGCCTGTGGGACGGAGGCTGGTCCGACCGATGCGGTCAGCACGGCCGACGCCGTGCGCATCGGACGCCAGCGGATGAAGGACTGAGCTTCTCCCTCCCCTTCATGGGGAGGGTAGCTGACGCGCAGCGTCAGACGGGTGGGGACGCTTTGGCAATCAGACATCGCGCTCCGTTTCACCACGCCCTCCCCACCCGGCTTCGCCTTCGGCTCAGCCACCCTCCCCATGAAGGGGAGGGAGAATTTCGCGAACCGCCCGATCCATATCCACCCGATCCCGCGGCAGGGCCTGGGGGCATTCGTCGCGCATGAAGGCCAGCATCTTCTCGCGCACCTCGCAGCGCAGGTCGAAGGCCAGCGAGGCGTTCCTGGCGCTGGTCAGGCAGCGGACCTGAGCGACGCGCTCGGTGATGTCCGTCACCTGCAGGGCCACCACGTCGCCGTCCCAGTGGGGCGAGGCGTGGGCGATGGCCTCCAGCTTGACCCGCAGCCGGTCTATCGGCGCCTCGTAGTCGACATAGAGGAAGGCGACGCCGATCAGGCTGGAATTGTCGCGGGTCCAGTTCTGGAACGGCTTCTGGATGAAATAGGTCAGCGGCAGGATCATCCGCCGCCAGTCCCACAGCTTGACCACGACGTAGGTCGAGGTGATCTCCTCGACCCGGCCCCACTCCCCTTCGACGATGACGGCGTCGTCCAGGCGGATCGGCTGGGCCGTGGCGATCTGGATGCCGGCCAGCAGGTTGGTCAGGAAGGGTTGCAACGCCAGACCGGCGACGATGCCGACCACGCCCGCCGAGGCCAGCAGCGACAGCCCCCATTGCCGCACGCCCGGAATGGTCAGCAGCGCCAGGCCCAGCGTGATCAGGCCGATCAGGATGGCCGCCACCCGCTGCAGGATGCGCGTCTGGGTGACGTGCTTGCGGGCCAGGAGGTTGTCCTCCGTGTCCATATTGAACTTCTTCAGATGGACGATGGCCCCCATGTCCACCGCGCCCGCCAACATCCAGCCGCACACCAGGATGAAGCCGAACAACAGGGTGCGCCGGATGAAGAGCGATGGCTCGGGGTCCAGGGGCGAGACCGTCACCGCCAGGGCCAGGGCGATGATCATCACGGCGATCCGCACCTTGAGCCGGGCTCGACCCAGCATCCCCTTCCAGAAAACGTCGCGGTTGCGCACGGCCAGTTTCAGCAGGGCGAAGACCACCTGGTTCGCCGCCCAGCCGATGAAGACGAAGACGACCGTGATGATCGAGATCACGGCCCATTCGGGCAGCCAGTGGAACTGATTCCACAGAGCGAAAACGGAGTGGGTCAGGTCGATGACGAACTGGGGCATGGATGCAGCCTAGCTGGGGCGTAAGGCTGCGTCATCCCGCATCCACCCTCTCCCGATGGGAGAGGGCTTGAGCCTCCAAGAGCGCAGCGATTGGCAAGGCGAAAGGGTGAGGGTTCCCAGCCGTCCGTCGGCGCAAGCCGCCGCGCCACGGCTGACGCCGACTGAACGCATAGCCCCTCACCCTTTCGCGCAGAATGATCGCTTCGCTCTCGTGCGCTCAAGCCCTCTCCCGCCGGGAGAGGGTCTGCTCAGGCCGCCGCCTCGACCAGATCGGCCAGACGGGCGGCAGCGTCGGGGATGGCGACCGAGCGGGCGGCGGCGGACATGGCCGCCAGCCTGGCCGGGTCCGACAGGATGTCCATCAGAGCCGCGGTCAGGCTGTCGACCGTCAGATCGTCCTCGGCGATGACGCGGGCGGCGCCGGCCTCGGACAGGGCGCGGGCGTTCAGGGTCTGGTGGTCGTCCATGGCGATCTTGAGCGGGATCAGCACGGACGGCAGGGCCGCGACCGCCAGTTCCGAACAGGTCGAGGCCCCGGCGCGGCCGATGACCAGATGCGCCTTCGACAGGCGGTCGGCCATGTCGCGGAAGAAGGGGGCGACCTCGGCCTCGATGCCGGCGTCGAGATAGATCTGACGGGCGCTCTCCAGCGTCTCGGGTCGCGACTGCTGCTGCACCTTCAGACGGTCCCGGATCGCCTCGGGCAGCGCCGCCAGGGCGCGGGGCGCGGTCTCGGACAGGATGCGGGCGCCTTGGCTGCCGCCGGTCACCAGCACGTGGATCGGGCCGTCGGCGGCCGGCGCGGTGTAGGGGCGGTCGAACAGGGCGCGGATGTCGGGACGCACCGGGTTGCCGACGACCTGGGCGCGGGCCTTCACCGGCTCGGGCGCGCGGCCGAGCGTCGGAAAGGCCGAGGCCACGCCGTCGACGCGCGGGGCCAGCATCCGGTTGGTGCGGCCCAGGACAGCGTTCTGTTCATGGATCAGGGTCGGGCGCTTTTGCAGAATGGCCGCGACCAGGGCCGGGGCGGACGGATAGCCGCCGAAGCCCACCACCACGTCGGCGTCCAGCCGGTTGAACGCCGACTTGGCCTGCCCCACCCCGCGCAGGATGGCCAGACCGGCTTTCAGCAGGCCGACGGGGCCCGATCCCGTAGCCGCGTCCAGCGCCAGACGTTCCTCGGCGGGGAAGGCGTGGGCGTACTTCTCGCCGCGCGCGTCGGTGGCCAGCACCACGCGCCAGCCGCGCGAGGCCAGTTCGCGGGCCAGAGCCTCGGCGGGGAACATGTGGCCCCCAGTGCCTCCGGCGGCGACGACGCAGACCTTGTTCATGGCAGGCACTCTCTTACGGCAGCAGGCGACGGCGCGGCGGCGAAATGTTGGAGCCTGGCTCATAGGCCCCAGGACGGCGTCGGGTCAGGGCCAGGGCGAACCCCATGGTCAGCCCCATGGCCATCATGGACGAGCCGCCATAGCTGATGAAGGGCAGCGTCATGCCCTTGGTCGGGATCAGATTCAGGTTCACCGCGACATTGATGCAGGCCTGCAGCCCGATCAGCATGAACAGGCCAGCCGCCGCCGTCTGCTCGAACGGGTCGTTCAGCTTCATCGCCCGGCGCATGCCGCGAATGACGATGAAGGCGTAGAGGCCGATCAGGATCAGGCTGAGAACCAGGCCGAACTCCTCGGCGCCGACCGAATAGATGAAGTCGGTGTGCAGGTCGGGGACCGAACGTTTCATCACCCCCTCGCCGATGCCGCGTCCGACCAGACCGCCCGCGCGGATGGCTTCGGACGCCTTGTCGATCTGGTGGGTGTCGGTCGTCTCGGGCGACATGAAGCGGCTGAGGCGGTCGCGCATGTGGCTGAACATGAAATACAGCGACACCACCCCGCCCGCGCCCATGGCGGCGATGACGGCGACCCATTTCAGCGGCACCCCGGCCATGAAGAAGACGGCCATGAAGGTGGTGGTGATCAGCAGGGTCTGGCCGATGTCGGGCTGGATCAGCAGCAGGCCGACGGTCAGGGCCCACAGGCCGAAGCCGATGCTGACGCCGGGAACCCCCTGCCCCTTCTGCGCCTCGGCGAACATCCAGGCGGCGAAGATGATCAGGCCGGGCTTGGCGAACTCGGACGGCTGCAGGCTGAACGGGCCGAGGTTCACCCAGCGCGCGGCGCCCTTCACCGTGTCGCCGATGAAGGGCAGGGCCGCCATGACCACAATGGCCCCGAACAGGGCCAGCACCGCGATCCGCCGCACCCCGCGCGGCGACAGCAGGGAGGTGGTCAGCATCAGGGCCGTGCCCATGCTCGCCCAGACGATCATCCGCCATGAATAGTGGAAGGGATCGGTGATCGATTCGTCCGCCAGAATGGCGGCGGGACTGGAGGCGAAGCTGAGCGAAACGCCCAGGGCCACCAGGGTCAGGGCCGCGCCCAGCAGGCCGCGGTCCACGGTCCAGAACCAGCGCGCGATCAGGCTCTGGTCATTGCGCGAAAAGGGATGGCTGTAGCTCTGGCTCATGCGGCGGGCTCAGGCTTGGCGCCCAGCGCCAGCACGGCGGCGCGGAAGGCTTCGCCCCGCACCTCGAAATCGGGGAACTGGTCGAAGCTGGCGCAGGCGGGCGACAGCAGCACGACCTGCTCGCCGCCGGCCTTGGCCGCGTCGGCGGCGGCCAATTCGACCGCGCGCTCCATCGTGTGAGCGACGACGTGCGGCGTGTCAGACAGGGTGACAGAAAAGGCGTCGGCGGCCTCGCCGATCAGATAGGCCTTGGCGACGTGGGGGAAGAGGTCGCGCAGACTGTCGATGCCGCCCTCCTTGGCCTTGCCGCCCGCGATCCAGAAGACCGAGGGGTAGGAGGCCAGGGCCTGACGCGCGGCGTCGGCGTTGGTGCCCTTGGAGTCGTTGATGAAGCGGACGCCGCCGAGACGGCCCACGGCCTCCATCCGGTGCGCCAGACCGGGGAAGGTGAGCAGGCCTTGGACCGCCGCGTCATGCGACACGCCGAGCGCGCGGGCGGCGGCATAGGCGAAGGCGGCGTTCTGGGCGTTGTGACGGCCGGGCAGAGAGCGGGCGGCGGAGAGGTCGGCGACGGGCTGGCCTTTGCAGGAGAGAGAACCGGGCGCGGCCACATACCCTTCTCCCCTTGCGGGAGAAGGTGGGCCCGAAGGGGCCGGATGAGGGGTTGCGCCGACAGAAGGTTCAAGCACGCTTTCGGATCGGGAGAGAGACCCCTCATCCGTCAGGCTTCGCCTGCCACCTTCTCTCGCAAGGGGAGAAGGACCGGTTGCGACGGTTTCGACCCGCCGCCCCTGCGCCCGCAGGTCCGCTGCAATCCCCCGCCCCCAGGCCTCGTCCACGCCAACCAGCGCCAGCGCCTCGTCGCCCTGCCCCTGGAAGATGCGGCGCTTGGCGGCGACATAGCCCTCCATGCCGCCGTGACGATCCAGATGATCAGGGCTGATGTTGGTCAGGATGGCGACGTCGGGCGCGAAACTGGTGGTCAGATCCAACTGATAGGACGAGACCTCGATGACATAGACGGCCTCTGGCGTCGGCTGCGGCAGGGCCAAAACCCCGATGCCGATATTGCCGCCGATGTGGACGGTCAGGCCCGCCCGTTTCAGCACCCAGCCGATCAGGGCCGTGGTCGTAGACTTGCCGTTGGTGCCGGTGATGGCGACGACGCGGGGGCGCGCCTCACTCGGCAAGGCGGCTAGGGCGCGAGCGAACAGTTCGATGTCGCCGATGACCGGCACGCCCGCCTGATGGGCGCGCTCCACGGTCCAGTGCGGCTTGGGATGGGTCAGCGGCGCGCCGGGCGACAGGACCAGGGCGGCGAAGCCCGACCAGTCGGCGCGGGTCAGGTCCTCGACCACGAAGCCCTCGGCCTCGGCCTGCATCCGGCCCGAGACGCCGTCGTCCCACAGGACAGGGACGGCGCCGCCAGCCTGAAGCGCGCGTGCGGCGGTGATCCCGGAACGGCCCAGGCCGAAGACCGCAACACGACGCCCCTCGAAACCGGGAACCGGGATCACCCCTGACCTCCGTCATCCTCGGGCTTGTCCCCAGGATTCAGAGACACCGACATCAGCCGTCCTGTCTCAACGTCGAACGTCGAGGGTCTGGATCCTCGCCCCAGGGGCGAGGATGACGCAGAGGAAAAGGCCGTCATCGCAGTTTCAGCGTGGCCAGACCGAGCAGCGCCAGCATGGCGGCGACGATCCAGAAGCGGATGACCACGGTCGATTCCGGCCAGCCCATCTTCTCGAAATGGTGGTGGATCGGCGCCATCAGGAAGATGCGCTTTCCGGTCAGCTTGAAATAACCGACCTGGATCATGACCGAGGCCGCCTCGACCACGAACAGGCCGCCGACGATGCCCAGCACCAGCTCGTGCTTGGTGGCCACGGCGATCGAGCCGAGCGCGCCGCCCAGAGCCAGCGAACCGGTGTCGCCCATGAAGATCTTGGCCGGGGGGGCGTTGTACCAGAGGAAGCCCATGCCCCCGCCGATCATGGCGGCGCAGAAGACGGCCAACTCGCCCGAACCGGGCACGTGGTGGACCTGCAGATACTCGGCAAAGACGAAGTTGCCGACCAGATAGGAGATGATGCCGAAGGCGCCCGCCGCCATCATCACCGGCACGATGGCCAGGCCGTCCAGACCGTCGGTCAGGTTCACGGCGTTGGAGAAGCCGACGATCGTGAAGGCGGCGAAGATCACATAGAACCAGCCGATGTTCAGCAGGACCGCCTTCAGGAAGGGGAAGGCGATCGAGGTCTCCAGCCCCGGCGAGGTCGGCGAATGGGTCATCCACAGCACGGTCAGGACGCCCGCAATGACGGAAATGACCGTCTGGGCCGCCAGCTTCTGTTTCGAAGTCAGGCCAGCCGAGGTCTGCTTGGACACCTTGGCGTAGTCGTCAACGAAGCCCAGCACCCCGAAGGCGGCGGTCACGGCCGAGACGATCCAGATATAGGGGTTGGTCAGATCGCCCCACAGGAAGACCGCCACGCCGATGCCCGCCAGGATCATCAGCCCGCCCATGGTGGGGGTGCCGACCTTGGACAGGTGAGAGACCGGGCCGTCGTCGCGGATCGGCTGGCCCTTGCCCTGCCGCGCGCGCATCCAGTTGATGAAGCGGCTGCCCATGGCCACCGCGACGATCATGGCCGTGGCCATGGCCAGGGCGACGCGCACCGTCTGATACTGGATCAGGTGCAGCAGCGGATATTCCTGCGCGACGTCGGCGTAGTAGAGGTAGAGCAGGTAGAACATTCTTGAGTGACCCTATCGCGTCGCGCGCGGCGCGACGCTGCTTGAGGGGTTATTGCCTTCGCCGTCAATCGCCAGGTTCGCAAGCGCGGCCGCGACCAGCGACGCCTTCGAACCGTTCGAGCCCTTGACCATGATGATGTCGCCGGGCGCGACCAGCTTGCCGGCTTCGGCGGCCAGTTCGGCGGCGGTGGCGCGCCACAGGCCGCGCCGCGAGGGCGGCAGGGCGTCATGCAGGCGGCGCATCTCCATGCCCGCCGCGTGGACCAGGTCCAGGCCGGCGGCGGCGATGGGCTGGATCAGGCCTTCGTGCAGGGCGCGACTGTGTTCGCCCAGCTCCAGCATATCGGTCAGGACGACGATGCGGCGGCCGCCCTCGGGCACCGGCCTGGCCCCCAGGCTGAGGAAGCCTGCCTTCATCGACAGCGGATTGGCGTTGTAGCTCTCGTCGATCAGGGTGAAGGCGCCGCCGGGGATGGCGACGGTCTTCAGTTGGCCGCGCCCCGCCAGCGGCTGGAACCCGGCCAGGGCCTGCAAGGCCGTGTCCAGCGACACGTCCAGCGCCCGCAGCATCAGGATGACGCACAGGCTGTTCAGCCCCCAATGCACGCCCGACTGGGCCAGACGGTATTCGAGGCGATGACCATCGATCTCGGCGGTGACGCGCGCGCCCTCGGCGTCGGCCTTGAAGCCCAGCAGGCGGGCGTCGGCGCCCGCGCCCGAGCCGAAGGTCTGGACCTTGGCCCCGGCATCGACCGCCGCCTGACGCACCAGATCGGAATAGGCGTTGTCGGCGTTGACCACGGCGACGCCGCCGGGGACCAGGCCGTCGAAAATGGCAGCCTTCTCGCGCGCCACGCCCGCCTCGCCGTCGGCGAAGGCCTCGATATGGACCGGACCGACCGTGGTGACGCAGGCCGCGTGGGGGCGGACAAACTTCGACAGCGGGCCGATTTCGCCCGGCGCGTTCATACCGATCTCGAACACCGCGCGCTCGGTGCCCTGCGGCATCCGCGCCAGGGTCAGCGGCACGCCGATATGGTTGTTGTAGCTCTTGATCGAAGCATGGGCGGGACCGGCCAGATCGAGGCCCGCCTTGATCGCCTGGGTCACGCTGGTCTTGCCGACGCTGCCGGTGACGGCGCCGCGCAGGCGCGCGCGCTCGCGGGCCGCGACGCCCAGGGCCTCCAGCCCCTTCAGGGTGTCGGGCACCAGAACGTAAGGTCCGCCCTCGACGGGCCGGTCGACCAGGGCGACGGCGGCTCCGGCGGCGAAGGCGGCGGCGGCGAACTCATGCCCGTCGCGCGCGCCGTGCAGGGCCAGGAACAGGTCCCCGGGCGCGATCTCGCGGCTGCTGTAAGTCAGGCCCGAGACGTCTGCATCGGGTCCGTGAAGCTGGCCCCCGGTCGCCGAGGCGATGGCTTCGGCGGTCCAGAGCGGCGTTTGGGTGTCAGGCATGATCGCGCAGGGCTTCGGTCGCTTCGGTGGCGTCGTCGAAGGGATGGATCACCCCGGCGACGATCTGTCCCTGTTCATGCCCTTTTCCGGCGATCACCACCACATCTCCTTCGCGCATCAGCGATACAGCGTGATGAATGGCCTCGCGGCGGTCGCCGATCTCCAGCGCGTCGGGGCAGCCGACGCGGACCTGGGCGCGGATGGCGGTGGGGTCTTCCGAGCGCGGATTGTCGTCGGTGACGATGGCCACGTCGGCCAGACGGCCGGCGATCTCGCCCATCATCGGCCGCTTGGCGCGGTCACGGTCGCCGCCGGCGCCGAAGACGACGATCAGACGGCCCGTCGCGTGGGGCCGCAGGGCTTTCAGCACCGTCTCCAGACCATCGGGCGTGTGGGCGTAGTCGACATAGACCTCGCCGCCGCGCGAGCCTTCGCCCGGAATGCGCTGCAGGCGGCCTTGCGCGCCCTGGATGAACTCCATCGCCGGTATGACGCGATCAGGGTCTTCGCCGCCGGCGATGCACAAGCCCGCCGCCACCAGGGCGTTCGAGGCCTGGAAGGCGCCGGCCAGCGGCAGCAGGATGTCGTAGATGCGGCCGCGCGCGTCGATGGTCAGGCGCTGGCCTTCCGGCGTCGCCCGGCGCGCGATCAGGGACAGGTCGCGCCCGCGCTCGCCCACGCCCATGACGCCGAGCCCGGCCATGATCGAGGCCGAGGCGAAGGCCGAATAGGCGTCGGAATCGGCGTTCAGGACGGCGGTGCGGCCGCGCGGCAGCAGGGCCTCGAACAGGCGCAGTTTGGCGGCGCGGTATTCGGCCATGGTGCCGTGATAGTCGAGGTGGTCCTGGGTCAGGTTGGTGAAGCCGGCGGCGCGGATGGCCACCCCGTCCAGACGGCGCTGGTCGATGCCGTGCGACGAGGCTTCCAGCGCCAGGTGGGTCACCTCCTTGGCGGCCAGTTCGGCCAGCAGGCGCGCGGCCTCGGCGGCGTCGGGGCTGGTCAGGCCGGGGCCGGTCAGGGCGTAGGTCCTGTCGCCCTTCTGACCGACCACGCCCAACGTGCCCATGCTGGCCGACTTGAGGCCCAGGCCGGCCCAGATCTGGCGGCAGAAGTTGGCGACCGAGGTCTTGCCGTTGGTGCCGGTGACGGCGACGCAGGTCTTGGGCTGGGCGCCGTAGAAGCTGCGCGCGGCCAGGGCATAGGCCCGGTGCACGTCGCCCGAGGCGACCAGCAGGGGCGCCGCGCCGGCGGGGGTGTCGGTCGGCGCCAGGATGGCGGCGGCGCCCTTGGCCAGGGCTTGCGGAATAAAGGCGCGGCCGTCGGCGGCCGACCCCGGCAGGGCCACGAACAGGGCCCCCGGCACGACCTTGCGGCTGTCGGCGGTGATGGCGGTGATCTCGGGGTCCGAGCTCAGGTCGCGGCGCAGGAGTTCGGACAGGCGCAGGGAGGATTGGGGCACGCTCATCGGCCGTCGCCCTCGACGTCCTGGAACTCGGGGATCTTTTCGCCGAGCGCGGTGGACCAGCGGTCGGCCTTGCGCTCGACGCCCAGGAAGGGGGCGATGCGGTCGGCGATGCGGCCGACAGCGGGCGCGGCGACATAGCCGCCGGTGCGCGGATAGGAGGAGGGCTCGTCCACCAGAACGAAGATCGTATAGCGCTTGGCCGTCACCGGGCCGTCGGCGGGGAAGACGGCGGCGAAGGAGCCGACGGCGTGGGTCGGGTCATAGCGGCCGTTGACCAGTTTGTTGGCCGAGCCGGTCTTGCCGCCGACCCGCAGGCCCGCCGCTTCGGCGAACCGGCCCGAACCGCGCGTCACATTGCGGCGCATCAGGTCCAGCATGGTGGCCGAGGTCTCGGGCGAGACGACCCGACGCGCCTGGGCGTTGGGCAGGCCGCCCTTGCGCAGGGTCAGGGGGATGTAGCGCCCGCCGTTGGCCAGGGCGCCATAGGCGGCCACATACTGGATCGGCGTGACCATGATGCCGTAACCGAAGGACAGCGAGGCCAGGGTCGAGTCGTCCCACTTGCGGACGTGCGAGGGTCGGGCCGATTCCTTCAGCTCGATCGGCGCGGCGTCCAGCAGACCCAGTCGCTGGAAGTAGTCGCGCATCACGTCGCCGCCCATTTCGACGGCCAGACGCGAGGTGCCGATGTTGGACGAGTGCAGATAGACTTCTTCCAGCGTCAGTACCTTGTTGGTGGCGTGGAAGTCCTTGATGCGGCGCTTGCCGATCTGCAGCGCCTGCGAGGCGTCGAACAGGGTGTTCATATCGGCCCGGCCGGTGTCGATGCCGGCGGCGACGGTGAAGCTCTTGAACACCGAGCCCATTTCATAGTGGGCCGAGGTGACGCGGTTCAGCAACGCCTCCTCGGGCGCGGCGTTGCGGCGGTTGGCGTCGTAGGTCGGCCAGCTGGCCATGGCCAGGACCTCGCCGGTCTGGACGTCGGTGACGACGGCGACGGCGCCCTTGGCCCCGGCGGCCTCGGCGGCGGCGGCCAGCTCGTTCTCGACCACGCCCTGCACCCGCAGGTCGATCGACAGCTGGAAGTCCTCGCCGGCGGCGCCCGCCGCGCGGATTTCCTTGTCGAAGGCCAGTTCCGAACCGGACACGCCCTCGCCGCCCGTATCGGAGCGGCCGATCAGGTGAACCGCGGAACTCCCCAGCGGATAGACGCGGCGGTCCTCGGGCTCGAACGAAACGCCGCCCAGCGCCAGGGCGTGAACCGCGCGACGCTCGGACGGGGTCAGGCCGTTCAGCACGACCAGGCGACGCTCGCCGTCCAGCACGCGATCCAGACGCTTGGCCGAGACGCGCGGCAGGGCGCGGCGCAGCTCGACCTTGGCGGCGGCGGGGTCCCAGATTTCGCGCGGATCGATATAGAGGCCGTAGTGGGTGATGTTGGTAGCCAGCAGCTGGCCGTTGCGATCCACCAGATCGGCGCGTGTCAGGGCGTTCGGGTTGAAGCCCACGCCCGATCCGCCGCGCGGCGCGAACAGGGCGGCGTGCGCCGCGCCCAGCGCCAGACAGGCGAAGACCGCCGAGAACACCGCCAGGATCAGGAAGATGCGGACGCGGGTGTCTTCTTCCGGACGGCCGTCGGCGCGGGCGCGCTCGAACGAATGCTCCATCCACCAGACACAGGAGGCGACCCAGCGCCCCCAGGCGGCGAACAGACCGCCGACCGACGGCCCCTGGGCGCGCGGCTGCGGACGGCCCGGCGCGGGTCGGCGATAGTCCATGCCGTGATGATGGTGAACGCTCAATGCAGAGCCTCCCCGACCACAGGCGCGGGAACGGCGACAGGCGCTGCGGCCGGGGCGACCGGGGCAGCGACCGGGGCAGCGGGCGCAGTGACGACCGGCGCGGAGGCGACAGCGACGGGGGGGGCGATGGCAGGCAGACCGGCTTCGACAGCCTGACGGCGAACATCGACGGGTCCCAGGCCGATTTCGCGCGACAGAGCCTCCAGCCGGGCAGGCTGCTCCAGCCGGGTCGCCTCGGCGCGCAGCAGGCGCACGCGCTGGCGGCTCTCCACGATGTCGCCTTCGATGCGGGTGATCTCGGCGCTCTCGCGGGCCGCGGCGGCCTTGGCGATATAGACGGAGAAGACCAGGGCGGCGACGCAGACCACG
The DNA here is from genome assembly GCF_052114745.1 of Brevundimonas sp. 2YAF1. Taxonomy (NCBI): domain Bacteria; kingdom Pseudomonadati; phylum Pseudomonadota; class Alphaproteobacteria; order Caulobacterales; family Caulobacteraceae; genus Brevundimonas; species Brevundimonas sp. 2YAF1. The sequence continues at coordinate 85,495 of NZ_JBFRFI010000007.1, forward strand.
CCGATGATCTCGACGCAGCGCACGCCGCGGACCTTCCAGTCGAACAGGCGTTTGACCGGAACGGGCACGGCGATCATCGGCGCTTGCCTTCGATCGCGCCCCAGGCCGGCGCCGCAGTGCGGACGGCGGCGCGCAGCTTGGCCGAACGGGCGCGGGGATTGTCGGCCAGTTCGGCCTCGCCCGCCTCGCGCGCGCCCTTGAACATCAGGTCGAAGCTGGGCTTGCGGGTTTCCACCGCGACCGGCGCGTGACGCGAACCGCCCGGCGCATTACCGGAGCGTTCGGTCAGGAAGGCTTTGACGATGCGGTCTTCCAGCGAATGGAAGGTGACCACGACCAGACGCCCGCCGGGCGCCAGCGTCGCCTCGGCCGCCTCCAGGCCGCGCTCCAACTCGCCCAACTCGTCATTGACGGCGATGCGCAGGGCCTGGAAGACGCGCGTCGCGGGATGGATCGGCGCGCCGCGACGACCGCCCAGGGCCTTTTCGACCACGGCGGCCAGATCCAGCGTGCGGCTGAACGGCTGTTCCAGACGGCGACGCAGGATGGCGGTCGCCGCGCGGCCCGACTGACGTTCGTCGCCGTACTGCTTGAAGATATGGGCCAGCGGCCCGTGATCCCAGGTGTTGACGATGTCGGCGGCGGTCGGCCCCGTGTCGCCCATGCGCATGTCCAGCGGCCCGTCGCGCATGAAGGAGAAGCCGCGCTCGGCCTGATCCAGCTGCATCGACGAAACGCCGATGTCGAAGACGGCGCCGTCCAGCTTCGCCTTGCCGCTCTCGGCGAAGGCCTCAGCCAGACCCGAGAAGGGCGTGCGGATCAGCTGGAACTGGCCCGGATAGGCGGCGGCGACGGCGTCGGCATGCGGCTGAACCGTCGGGTCGCGATCCAGACCGATGACCTGGGCGCCGCGCTCTAGGATGGCGCGGGTATAGCCGCCGGCGCCGAAGGTGGCGTCGATGATGACATCGCCGGGCTGCGGGTTCAGCGCCTCGAGGACTTCAGCCAGCAGGACGGGAGCGTGCGGAGAGGTCATGCCGCGCCCCCGATCTTCGCCGCCGAAGCCTGACGGCGCATTTCACCGAACTGCTTCAGGCCCTCGCGCGCCATGCGGCGCTGCTCGGCGCGGTGCGCGGCCCACTTGTCCTTGTTCCAGATCTGGAAGCGCTCGCCGACGCCGTAGATGACGACCGTGTCCGACAGCTCGACCTCGGCGCACAGATGCTCCGGCAGAGTGATGCGGCCGCCCGAGTCATAGGCCAGCGGCTTCTGCTCGCCGAAGATCGAGGCTTCCAGCGCCGAGCGGTAGGGGTCGCCGAAGGGGAGGCTTTCGATAACGGCGCGGTATTCGGCGAACAGCTTGTCGCCACCGGCCTCCAGGCAGTCGGCTTCGATGGAGGGGAAGCAGAAGACGCCGTGTTCAGCGCCGTTTTCAGCCGTGCGGAATTCCTGGGGGATCAAGAGACGGCGCTTGCCGTCCAGCTGCTTCTCGTAGGTCGAGAGAAACACGCTTTGCCCAATCGAGCCCTTCGGCCCGCCCCTGAAATCCGTTGAAAACACCATGCGTCGGGCCGCAGCCCCTACTCATGAGGCTTTGGGATAGCATGGGATCAGATGGGCCTCAATGGGATTAGTTGACACCCTTTAACCAAATTTGCAGTTCGACGAACGCTTCGGCAAGTCAAAAACAGGAACATACAAGCAACATCAAGAGTATTCACAGCCTGTGGACCGCTTTTTTCGCCACGTTTTCAACGCAGGGGTTAATGACGTCGCCGCGCCCCCTCGTCCGCCACCCTGCGCGAACCCTGACAAGGATGAGCGCGCATCCACGCTGGATCCTCGGGTCAAGCCCGAGGATGACGGCGTCAGAAAGGTGCTGAAAACGGCCTCAAGCAAGCCGAAGGTCGGTAGACCCAAACGCGGCCTCAAGCAGGCCGAAGGCCGGTAGGCCTAGAACACGGCCTCAAGTAGCCCGAAGGGCGATAGGCCCCAAGAAAATATGCCAGACGGCCTGTAAGCCGGGTTCTGTTCCGCCCCGAAAGGCGGCGACGATCATTCCTCTGGACCGCCCATTGCTGAGCGGTTCTCGCGACCTACCCGGACGCCTCGGGCGGTGAACCCTGCGGCCGAAACCGCGCGACGTCCCTATTCGGTCTTGCTCCAGGCGGGGCTTGCCATGCCGCCGACGTTGCCGCCGACGCGGTGGGCTCTTACCCCACCCTTTCACCCTTCCCCGGGCCGAAGCCCAGGCGGTTTGCTTTCTGTGGCGCTATCCCTCGGGTCACCCCGGGCGGGAGTTACCCGCCGCCTCTTCACCGTGGAGCCCGGACTTTCCTCGACAAGAGCAAGCTCTCGCCGCGACCGCCCGGCCGTCTGGCGGGGGCTAAGTGCGCGTCTTGGGCGCGCGCGTCAATCCAGAACGCCCGTGACGCTGCCCGCCGAAGCCAGTTGCAGCAGGCCGACCAGACGCGCCCGGGTCTCGCCGTCGGCGATCCCGTCGATGCGGTCGGGCCGCCAGTGGCGTTGGAAGGCCTCGATCGTCAGGCGGGTCTCGTCGTCGTATTCGCCGCCCGGCTTAACTCCATAGCCCAACCGGTGCAGGCCCGAGCGCAGGACGATGACGCCCAGCCCCTCGTCGCCCGGCGACAGGTCGGCCCCCAGGGCGGCGATGCGTTCGGGCGCGGGATCGAACCACAGGCCGTGCCCGGCTTCGGCCAAGCGCTTCCACGGGAACAGTTCGCCCGGATCCTGCTTGCGGTCGGGGGCGGTGTCGGAATGGCCGACGATGCGGGCGTCGGCGATGGTCCAGCGCGAACGGATGTCGGCGATCAGTTCGACCACCGCCGCGATCTGCACGTCGGGAAAATCGCGATAGCCGAACTCATGACCCGGATTGACGATCTCGACGCCGATGGAGGCGCCGTTGACATCCGTCTCGCCTTGCCAGATCCCGCGACCGGCGTGCCAGGCGCGGCGTTCCTCGGGCACCAGACGCAGGACCGAGCCGTCCTCGTCGACGACATAGTGGGCCGAGACCTCGGCCGAGGGATCACACAACCGGGCGACCGCGCCCTCGGCGGTCTGCATGCCGGTATAGTGCAGCACCAGCATGTCCGGCGGGGCGCGCCGGGCGTTGAAATTAGGAGACGGCGCGTCGGTGAAGCTCAGCATGACGCCCGATCAGCGCCCTTCGCGTTCCCAGCCGTAGGCGACCCAGGTGTCGCCGACCTTGTGCGCGTCGATTACGCCCTCGCCCTGACGGGCGCGAGCGGCGGACGCGCGGCGGGCGCGGAAGGCGAAGCCGGCCAGGAAGACGACCACGCCGGCGATCAGGGCGATCACGGCGACGGCGGCGGCGGTCAGCACAGCCAGAACCGCACCCACCGTCACGGCCAGGGCCGTGGCGATCAAACCGCCGAACCAGACGATCGGCGCCAGCAGGCCGCCCGAGCGGCGACGGGCGTTGAAGTCGATCTGGGCGAAGGGGTCAGACTGGATCATGGAACGGCCTTTCGTGGCGCGCCGATGAAGGAACGCCTGAAACGCAATGTCGGTCCATCGACATGAACGGTCAATGGACTGCGACATCACGCATCAGTCAGGGTCTTGGCTCTGAAGGATGGGCCCTTCAAAAAGCCGGTTGATCGGCCAGCACCAGCGCGCCGCGGCTGCGCATCCGGTCGGCCTCGACCCGGTTCAGCATGGCCTGGGCCGCCGGATCGCCCATGACGCGACCGACCGAGATCATGGCCTCGGCCGCCTGGCCCGAGGCGCCGAACGCCGAGGCCAGGGCTTCCCACGGCGATTGCGGCGTGGGGAAGCGCTTGAACCGCACCGACTCGCTGGTCGGGATATTGGCGAGTTGGCGGGCCTTGATGACGGCCTCGTTCAGCCCCCCCAGTTCGTCGACCAGACCCAGGGCCTTGCCCTGCGCCCCGGTCCAGACCCGGCCGCGGGCGATCTCGCGCACCCGTTCGACCGGCAGTTTCCGGCCCGTCGCGACGCGGGCCACGAACTCCTCATAGACCCGGTCCATCGAGGCGGCGAAGGCGGCGCGCTGTCCCTGGTCGAAGCTCTGCGACGGCGAGAAGGCCGAGGCGTAGTCGCCGCCGACCGACAGGCCGCGCATGTCGACGCCGAAGCGGCCCAGGGCGTCGGCCAGAACGAACTTGCCGCCGAAGACGCCGATGGAGCCGGTCAGGGTCGAGGGCTGGGCCACGATCCAGTTCGCTTCCGAACTGACCCAATAGCCGCCCGAGGCCGCATAGGCGCCCATGGACACCACCACCGGCTTGCCCGCCGCCTTGGCCGCACGCACGGCGGCCAGGATCTGCTCCGAGGCTTCCGGCGAACCGCCCGGCGAGGAGACGCGGAAGACGATGGCCTTTACGCTCTTGTCCTCGATGGCGTCATAGATGGCCTTGGCCGTGTCGTCCGAACGGATGTCCGAGCCCGAGCCGAAGGGCGAGGCGCTCTGGCCGCGCCCGGTCATGATCGCGCCCTCGCCGCCGACGATGGCGATGGCCGACTTGCCCGAGCCGGTGCGCGCGCCCTGCATCGAGGCGTAGTCGCCGAACTTGACGATCTTGGCGTCCTTGCCGGCCTTGGCCTTGGCGGCGGCCTCGGCCTCTTCGACCTGGCCGATCTTGTCGACCAGTTTCAGCGACAGGGCCTGTTCGGCCGAATAGGGACCGGCCTCGACGACGGCTTTCAGCGCCTCGGGCGTGGTCTTGCGGTCGCGCGCGACATTGGCCAGGGCGCCGTCGTAGATGGAGGTCATCCACGCCGTCATCGCCTCGCGGTGCGGGGCGGTGAAGTCGCTCTGCGTGAACTCGTTGACGGCGTTCTTGTATTCGTAGCGCTGCTCGAACTCGGGTTTGACGCCGTATTTCTGGAAGGCGCGTCCCAGGAAGATGTTGTCGGTCGACAGACCCGCGGCCTGGAAGCTGGCGGTGTTCTGCATCCACAACTGGTCGGCGCTGGCCGCGACCATATAGCTGGAAACTACCGCACCGACGGGCATGAAGCCCTGGCTGTGGGCGATGACGGTCTTGCCCGAGGCGCGGAAGCGGTTGATCGCCTGACGCACTTCGTCGGCGGCGGCGGGCGTCATGCCGCCTTCCGGCGCGCGGACCAGCAGAACCTTGACGCTGGAATCCTTCTCGGCCTGGGCCAGGGTGTCGACGATATGCACCACCGACAGGCCCGAACCGCCGAAGACCGCGAAGGGGTTGGTCGGCTGCTGGTCGGTCAGCCCCTCGCGCAGGTCCAGTTCCAGCACCGTATGGGCGGGCGTCGCCGGCTTGGACGCGCCGGCCGCCGCGGCGAAGAACAGCAGGGCCGCGATCGGCAGCACGATGAAGAAGGCCACAAGCCCGGCAAAGACGCCGAGCATGGTCAGGAAGAACTGTTTCATGAAAAAGGCGGCCGTCCAGTCAGATGGCCACGCGCGGCCGAGCGCGAGCATAGGGCGCGCGCGATCACCGTCAAATGAAGGCGCGGTAATGAAAGGCAGAAAGGGCCCGCCGTCGCCGGCAGCCCCTCCCCTTGCGCTCAATTCAGCCGATCAGCGGCCGATGTCGTAGGTCCCGCTGATGTCAATGCGGACGGTCAGTTCGCCCGCCGACACCGGGGTCGAGGCGTTTCCGGCGTCCATCGCCATGGCGCGGGCGTACATCGGACGCGGCGGTTCGGGGGCATAGCCGCCGCCCTCGGTCAGGGTGCGCACCCCGCCCAGTTGAACGCCCAGGGCCTGGGCGTAGAGCCGCGCCTTGTCCTGCAGGGCGCGCACGGCCAGCAGGCGAGCCTGATCCTCGGCCGCCTTGGCGTTCTTCAGGCCGAAGGAAATGCCGTCGATCTGGTTGACGCCCGCCGCGACCACGGCGTCCGCGGTCGTGCCGACCTTGGCCAGATCGTTGATGACGACGGTGACGCGATTCGAGGCCTGGTAGCCGCGCAGCTTGGGCGGTTCGTTCTGCTGATAGTCGTATTGCGCCGACAGGTTCAGACCCGAGGTCTGGATGTCGCGTTCGGCGATGCCGGCGCGGCGCAGGGCGGCGACGACGCGGGTCATCTGCTGGGCGTTCCGGGCCATGGCTTCCTGAGCCGTGACAGCCTCCGTCACCACGCCGAAATTGATCGTCGCCTGATCCGGCGCGACGCGGACTTCGCCATAGGCGGACAGGTTGAGGGCGGGCTGCTGGGCCATGGCGTGCATCTGCATCTGCATTGGCGCGGAACCGGGTTGAGCCTGTGCGGAGGCGACGGCGGGAACGGCCAAGGTCATCAGGGCCGTGCCCAGCATCATGGCGCGTGCAGTGCGGGTCATCATCGTCTCCGTCAAAATCCAATGGGCGGGCGTGTTCGCCAGCCACGACCTACCTTGGCCGTTTCAGCCTGAACAAACGCTCAAGCCCCCTGTGCAGGTTCCGTTCATCGGCATGAAAAGCAAGACAGGTTCCGGGCGTCTTTGCAGCGGCCGCGACGCCTGCTAGGCACAGCGCTCCCCTTGGGGGCCTGTAGCTCAATGGTTAGAGCCGACCGCTCATAACGGTCTGGTTGGGGGTTCGAGTCCCTCCAGGCCTACCAATTTCCTCCTGCCTCATCGCGCGCAGGGACCGACGCCGTCATGGAACGAGCGCCCTACTCCACCATCCTAACGCGTGATGTCATTCGATGGGCAGGCCTGCTTCGGCGGAAGCCTTTTCGCCTCCTCAGATTTCTGCCGCCGCGCTCAAGAACTTATTTTTTGTCGGGACAATGCCGCCTCAATTGCCGGAAGTTTAGCTGCTAGTCTTCTCCCCGCACATGAAAGGCAAGACGACGTGAGAGAATCGAAGGGGAAGACCAAAAAGGTCCAGCCAAAGACGAATGCTTCCAATCCGAGCATGAAAGACCTGATCGACAAGGCTCCGCCCGGGTCGAAGAAGTCGAAGTAATCACGAGGCCTTCCGGAAACGGCGGGCCTTTTTCGTGCGCGTTTCTCAACCGAACACAAGACCTGCTGCGCCCTCTGCGGCGCCGCTATCGGCCGTGAGCATCCGCAACCCTATCGTCCGCCGAGGTTTCGCCTATATGGCCATGAGCCATTCGGAGAGCCGCCATGTCCTATGTCGCCCGCGACGACCGCCCCGCCGACAAGGCTGAACGCTATGCCGAGGTCGAGGCCGAGATTCTGGCGGTGCTGGACGGCGAGCCGAACGGGACGGCGCGGATGGCGACCGTGGCGTCGATGCTGGCGGACGCCTTTCCCGTCTTCTTCTGGACCGGATTCTACGTCGTGGACGAGGCTAAGCCGCAGGAACTGGTGGTCGGCCCCTATCAGGGGACGCTGGGCTGCCTGCGCATTCCGTTCGGACGCGGCGTCTGCGGCGCGGCGGCGCGGGATCGCCAGACCCAGGTGGTCGAGGACGTCCACGCCTTCCCCGGCCACATCGCCTGCGACAGCCGCTCGGCCAGCGAGATCGTCGTGCCGGTGCTGGACGCAGGCGGCGACCTGATCGCCGTGCTGGACGTGGACGCGACCGAAAAGGCCGCCTTCGACGCCGGGGACGCCGAGGCGCTGGAGCGGCTGATGGCCAAGGTGTTCGCCGGTTGATGCGGATCGGCGTCGATTTCGGCGGCACCAAGATCGAGGCGGCGGCGCTGGATGACGCTGGCGCCTTCGCCGCTCGGATCCGCGCGCCGAACCCCGGAACCTATGACGCCGCCCTGGCCCTGGTTGCGGACCTGATCGCGCGGGTCGAGGCCGAGGCGGGTCCGGCGCGCTCGGTCGGCCTGGCCATTCCGGGTTCGCCCTCCCCGCGCACCGGCCTGATCCGCAACGCCAACTCGACCTATCTGAACGGCCGTCGCTTCGCCGAGGATCTGGAGATCGCGCTGGGCCGCCCGGTGCGGCTGGCCAACGACGCCAACTGCCTGGCCCTGTCGGAGGCGATGGACGGGGCGGGGGCGGGGGCGCCCAGCGTCTTCGGCGTCATTCTGGGCACCGGCTGCGGCGGCGGACTGGTGATCAACGGCGGGCTGGTCGAGGGCGCGCATGGGGTCGCCGCCGAAATCGGCCACATCTCCCTGCCCTGGCCGACCGCCGACGAAGCGCCGGGCCCCGCCTGCTGGTGCGGACTGAACGGGTGCCTGGAGACCTGGGTTTCCGGCTCGGGCTTCCAGCGCGATCACGAGGCGACGACGGGACGGGCATGGAAGGCTCAGGCGATCGTCGAGGCTGCGCGTCGGGGCGACCCGGGGGCCGTCACGGCGCTGGACCGCTACATCGACCAGCTGGGGCGCGCGCTGGCCATGGTCGTCAATCTGGTCGATCCCGAGGTCTTCGTCCTGGGCGGCGGCATGTCGAATGTCGACGAACTGTACGCCCGCCTGCCCGAGATCGTGGGGCGCTACGTCTTCTCCGATCACTGGGAAGGGCGGATCGTTCCGGCGAAATGGGGCGATTCCTCAGGCGTGCGCGGCGCGGCGCGCCTCTGGACCGATTGATCCGCTGACAGGCCCCGCTATGGTCCGCGCCGAACCATCAGGGAGCGGGACAATGGGCGAACGGGTCGTGGCGATCACCGGCGGACATGGCGTGCTGGGCCGGGCCGCAGTCGAGGCCGCGCTGGCGCAGGGTCTGAAGGTGGCGGTCATAGACCACGCCAGCGGCCATGCCGTGCCCGAAGGCGTGCTGGAGGTCGGCGGCGTCGACCTGACCGACGCCAAGGCCGCCGCGCAGGCCATGGAGGCGGTCGTCGCCCGCTTCGGCCGTTTGGACGCCCTGCTGAACATCGCTGGCGGCTTCGTCTGGCAGGCCGTCGAGGGCGGCGGCGATGAATGGGACTGGATGCACGCCCTGAACCTGAAGACGACGTTGAACGCCAGCCGCGCCGCCCTGGCGCACCTGAAGGCCTCGGCCGAGGGGCGGATCGTCAACGTCGGCGCCCATGGCGCGCTGAAGGCCGCGCACGGCATGGGCGCCTACGCCGCGTCCAAGTCGGCGGTGCACCGGCTGACCGAAGCCCTGGCCGACGAGCTGAAATCGACCTCGGTCACGGTCAACGCCGTCCTGCCCTCCATCATCGACACCCCGGCCAACCGCGCCGACATGCCCGACGCCGATCCGGCCAGGTGGGTCGCGCCCGCCGATCTGGCCGCCGCCATCCTCTTCCTGGCCTCGCCGGAAGCGCGGGCGATCACCGGCGCCCTGGTCCCCGTCACGGGCCGGGTCTGATGCGCGCCCGCAGCGTCCTCTACCTGCCCGGCTCCAACGCGCGGGCCATCGAGAAGGCGCGCGGCCTTGCCTGCGACGTGGCGGTGCTGGATCTGGAGGACGCGGTCGTGCCCGGGATGAAGGCGGAGGCGCGGGCGGCGGCGGTCGCGGCGGCGCGCGAAGGCGGTTTCGGCCCGCGCCTGGGCGTGCGGATCAACGGGTTGGACACGCCCTGGGGCGCCGACGACCTGAAGGCGCTGCGCGACGCGCCGGTCGATCTGATCGTCGCGCCCAAGGTCGAGAGCGCCGCGACCGTGCGCGCCCTGTCGGACAGGATGCGCCCCGGCGCCGATCTGTGGGCCATGATCGAGACCCCGCGCGCCCTGGTCGATCTGAAACCCATAGCCGAGGCGGGCGGGGCGTTGGCCGGCCTGATGCTAGGCGTCAACGATCTGGCCAAGGCACTGAAGACCCGCGCCTCGCCCGATCGCGAACCGCTGAAGCCCTGGCTGGCGGCGGTCGTGGCCCATGCTCGGGCCAACGGGTTGCTAGCCGTCGACGGCGTGTTCAACCGGATCAAGGACGAGGCAGGCTTTGCGGTCGAATGCGCGCAAGGGCGGCTCTACGGCTTTGACGGCAAGAGCCTGGTCCACCCGTCGCAGATCGAGGCCGCCCATGCGGCGTTCGGTGCGTCGGCGGAAGAGATCGAATGGGCCCGCACCGTCGTCGCCGCCTTCGCCGCCCCCGAAGCCGAGGGGCTGGGCGTCCTCCGCGTCGAAGGCGAGATGGTGGAGCGGCTGCATCTGGCTCAGGCGCAGGATTTGCTGGCCGGCTCTTAAGACAATCCCTTCTCCCCTTGCGGGAGAAGGTGGCCGAGCGGAGCGAGGTCGGATGAGGGGGTCTCCCTGTGCTGGCATCTCTCTGCACCGGCAAACGTCACGAGACCCCTCATCCGTCGACCTTCGGCCGCCACCTTCTCCCGCAAGGGGAGAAGGAAGCTGGAGAGTGGCGTCCTGCCCGCGTTGCCCCTAGACACACCTCATGATCGCACCGCAGCCGACGCTCCATAAAACCCGCGCCTGGGCCTGCGCGCCGGGCGTGCTGCAGGTCCCGTTCCTGAAAGCCTTCCTGCCCGACTATGCGCCGACCGCCCTGCCAGGACCGCAGACCGAGGCGGTGCTGGGCTGGGGCATGAAGCCGACGGCGGCGGCGGGCCGGCGCTGGGCCGAGAAGAACGGCAGACCCTATGTGGCGCTGGAGGACGGCTTCCTGCGCTCGGTGGGCCTGGGCGAGAGCGGGGCGACCAGCCTCAGCCTGATCGTCGACGACCTGGGGGTCTATTACGACGCCACGCGGCCCAGCCGACTGGAGCGGCTGATCGAGACCGCGCCCGACTGGTGCGACGCCGCCCTGCGGACCCGCGCCCGCGGCCTGATCGGCCGCATCGTCGCCGCCGGCATAACCAAGACCAATATGGGTGCCCCCCTGGACCCCGCCGTGCTGAAGCCGGGGCGCCGGGTGCTGATCGTGGATCAGACGGCGGGTGACGCCTCCATCGGCTATGGGCTGGCGAGCGAGGCCAGCTTCTCCGACATGCTGGCGACCGCGCGGCGCGCGGAGCCGGGCGCCCAGTTGATCGTCAAACGCCACCCGGCGGTGGCGGCGGGACGCAAGCAGGGCTGCATCCCGGCGAGCGAGTTGGAAGGCGTCACCCTGATCGACACCGACGTGCGGCCCGCCGACCTGCTGGCGGCCGTGGACGCCGTCTATGTCGTGACCTCCGCCCTGGGGTTCGAGGCCCTGTTGCGCGGCCTGCCCGTGCGTTGCTTCGGCGCGCCCTTCTATTCGGGCTGGGGGCTGACGACGGATGCGGTCCAGACCGGGCGGCGCGGCGTGGCGCGCGATCTGGAGCAGGTCGCGGCGGCGGCGCTGATCGCCTACACCCGCTACGTCGACCCGGTGACTGGTCAGCGCTGCGAAGCCGAACAGGCCCTGGAACGGCTGATTGCGCTTCGCGACCGGGCCGACCGACTGGCGGGCGACTGGGCCGCCGTCGGCTTCGCCCCGGCCAAGCGGCCGCCGGTGCGCCGCCTGCTGAATTCGCCCAAGGGCCGCGTCCGCTACTTCTGGCGCTCATCCGCCGCCGTCGCCCACGCGCGGGCGACGGGCGGCAAGCTGATCTGGTGGGCCGGCAAGGAGACGCCGAAAATCCGCGCCGCCGCCGACGCCTTCGAGGGCCCGGTCGTGCGGATGGAGGACGGCTTCATTCGCTCACGCGGGCTGGGGTCCGACTTCTTCGGCGCCCTGTCCGTCGCCCTGGACGATCAGGGCGTCTACTACGACCCGACCCGGCCCAGCCGTCTGGAAAGCCTGATCGAGGCGGACGAACCGTCGCCGGATCAGACGGCGCGGGCCGAAGCCTTGCGCGCCCGCGTGGTCGAGGCGGGCCTGTCGAAATACAATCTGAAAGGCGCGGGCGTTCCGGCGCACTGGCCCACCGACAGGCCGATCCTGCTGGTCGTGGGTCAGGTCGAGAACGACCGCTCCATCATGATGGGCTGCGGCGACCTGCGTACCAACTCGGGGCTGGTGAAGGCGGCGCGAGCGGATCATCCCGACGCCTTCCTGATCTATCGCAACCACCCGGACGTAACGGCGGGCAATCGACCGGGCCTGCTGGATCATGCGGCGATGGAGGAGGTCGACGCCTCGGCCGACGACCTGGACATCATCGACTGCCTGAACGCCTGCGACCGCCTGGCGACCCTGACCTCCCTGACCGGGTTCGAAGCCCTGATGCGGGGCAAGCCGGTCAGCGTCTATGGCCGGCCCTTCTATGCGGGCTGGGGCCTGACCGACGATCAGCTGACGTTCGAGCGCCGCACTCGCCGCGCCTCGCTGCAAAGCGTCATCCACGCCGCCCTGATCGGCTATCCCGTCTATGTCACGCCCGAGGGCTGGCCGTGCGAGGCCGAGGACCTGGTCGAGGCCCTGATCGCGGCGCGCGACCATCCCCTGCCCGCTCCGCCGCGCGGGCGGATCAATCGATGGTGGCGCGGCATCAAGGCCAGCCTCGACCGGAGCGCGCCACCGGCCTATTGAGAAGGTTCGTTATCGCTACGGACTCGTCCGGTCGCGATGTCGCCCGAACTTCGCCGCGAGGCGCAGACATTATCCGCTTGTCGAGCGCGGGGGACTCCATGTTCCCTCACGGAGCGAGGCGCCGCGCGCCGAGCGTCAGGGAACCACTCCAGTGCATAATGCCGTCATTTCCGCCACCGGCCTGTTCACGCCGGCGCAGTCCGTCTCGAACGCCGAACTGGTCGCCGCCTACAACGCCTGGGCCGACAGCTGGAACGCCGAGAACGCCGAGGCCATCGCGGCCGGCGAGCTGGAGCTGAAGACGCCGTCGTCGGAAGGCTTCATCGAGAAGGCCTCGGGCATCAAGTCGCGCTTCGTCATGGACAAGAGCGGCATCATCGATCCCGAGCGGATGCTGCCGCACCTGCCCGCGCGCGGCGACGACGAGCTGTCGATCCTGGCCGAGATGGGGGTGAAGGCGGCTCAGGACGCCATCAAGGCCTGGGGCAAGCCGGTCAGCGAGATCGGCGCCGTCATCTGCGCCGCGTCCAACATGCAGCGCCCCTACCCCGCCATGGCCATCGAGGTGCAGCAGGCGCTGGGGATCGAGGGCTTCGCCTTCGACATGAACGTGGCCTGCTCCTCGGCCACCTTCGGCATCAAGACGGCGGCGGACTTCGTGGCCTCGGGCTCGGTCAAGGCCGTGCTGATGGTCAATCCCGAGATCTGCTCGGCGCACCTCAACTTCAAGGACCGCGACAGCCACTTCATCTTCGGCGACGTGGCCACCGCCGTCATCGTCGAGGCCGAGGATCAGGCCGGATCGGGCGGCTGGGACATCGTCGGCACGCGGCTTCAGACCCGCTTCTCGAACAATATCCGCAATAATTTCGGCTTCCTCAACCGCGCCGCCCTGCCGACGGACGAGAGCGAGCCTGTTTCCTCCGACGGCCTGACCGACAAGATGTTCGTCCAGCAGGGCCGCAAGGTCTTCAAGGAGGTGGTGCCCATGGTCTCGGAGATGATCCTGGACCACGCCGCCGAGCTGAACCTGGACCCGCACGGCCTGAAGCGGCTGTGGCTGCACCAGGCCAACATCAACATGAACCAGATGATCGGCAAGAAGGTGCTGGGCCGCGAGCCCGAGGCCGAAGAGAACGTCATCATCCTCGACGACTACGCCAACACCTCGTCGGCCGGGTCGATCATCGCCTTCCATTTGAAACAGGACGGGTTCGCGCCCGGTGATGTCGGGCTGATCTGCAGTTTCGGGGCGGGCTATTCGGCAGGCACGGTTTTTGTGCAAAAGCGCCCCTGATGCCGCATAACAGGAATCATTATTTCCGGCGCCGCTTGCACTGTTCGCAAAATTTTGCAAACCGTTACGGGTGTCGAGAACGTGGGGGGATGGCGCCCGAATGACTCAGACAGTTTCACCGTGGGCGGAGAAGCTCAGCGACCCGTTGGCCCATGATGTGGCGACGGTGCTGAAACATATGGGCGGTTCAGCCCATCAGGACATCGTGGTCAACTGCGTCGCGGCGCTGAAACGCCAGCGCGGCGAATCCGTTACCCACGACCTGAAGATGAAGATCATCGAAGTGTTCGAACGCTACCGCGACTTCTTCATCAAGCCGTTCGGCGAGAACTCGCTGCGCTGGGCCCTGGCCCCGGGTCTGGCCTAGACAGCCTCTCAAACGAACGAAAAGGCCCGCTCCTTCCGGAGCGGGCCTTCGTCGTATTCAGCGCCAAACTGTGAACGTCAGGCCTTAGAAGCGACGGACGTAGCTGACCGAATAGGCGTCAGCCTCGCCGCCGTTGTCGCGGAAGTCGCGACGGGTCCAGTCGGCGCGGACGCCGTTTTTGCCGTCCAGGTAGTAGTTGGCGCCGACGCCGTAGTTCCAGCTGTCGCCGCCCACGTCGGTGTTGGCGCCGGGGAACTCCTGCTTCAGTTCGGTGTGGCCGTAACCGCCACGAGCGAACAACTCGAGCTTGTCGCTGACCGGGTACTTGCCGACCACATAGCCGGCGGCGTCCCACTCGTGCTTGATCTTGCCGTCCACCCCGGCGACGGAGAAGTCGTCGTTCTTGACGCCGACCGAGGCCTCGGTTTCGACGGCCAGGTAGCGGTTCAGGTTCACGCCAAGACGGCCGGTCACGGCGCCGGTCGTGGCGGAGTCGCCTTCAAGATGCGTGTAGCCCAGCGAGCCGTAACCGCGGGCGTCAGGTCCCGATTGAGCAAAAGTCGGAGCGGCAAAAACAGAAATGGCGGCGGCGGCGAGAATAATGTTACGCATTGTTTCTATAACTCCTAGCAAAACTAGATGTGGTGACTTCTGCGGTCACCGGCCCCATCCAGTGAGGGAGTAAATGGGCGCCCCGCCGAGACGTTCCATAGACTGACGAATACATAGACGTTACCGTGCGCCACCAGACACATACGTCGTTACGTCGATCACGACCTTTATCCGGCACGAAAAAGGCGGCCCCGAAGGACCGCCCTTGCACGCTCAGACCTGAAACAGGCCCTAGAGCCTGATCGGTGGATCAGGCTCCAGGATTGATGCTGGAGCGAATATCTGGGTTCAGATGCGATCGCATCTGAACCGATTTCGCTCTAGCGGTCCTTCTCGCGCTCTTCGCCGGAACGGGCCGACAGCGCGGCCTGGGCCGCCGCCAGACGGGCGATCGGCACGCGGTAGGGCGAGCAGGAGACGTAGTCGAGGCCCACGCTCTCGCAGAAGGCGATGGAGGACGGGTCGCCGCCGTGTTCGCCGCAAATGCCCATCTTCATGTCCGGCTTGACCGCGCGACCGCGCTCGGCGGCGATGCGGATCAGGTCGCCCACGCCATCCTGGTCCAGACGGACGAAGGGATCGGTCTCGAAGATGCCCTTGTCCAGATAAGCCTGCAGGAAGTGGCCGGAGTCGTCGCGGCTGATGCCGAAGGTCGTCTGGGTCAGATCGTTGGTGCCGAAGCTGAAGAACTCGGCGTATTCGGCCAGATCGGCGGCGCGAAGCGCCGCGCGCGGTAGTTCGATCATGGTGCCGACCAGATATTCGACGCTGTCGCCCGCATCCGCGAACACAGCCCTGGCCGTGCGGTCGGTCAGTTCGCGCAGGTATTTCATCTCCAGACCCAGGGCGACCAGCGGGTGCATGATCTCCGGGATCGGGGCGACGCCGGTCGCCTTCTTCACCTCCAGCGCCGCCTCGAGGATGGCGCGGACCTGCATCTCGTAGATCTCGGGATAGGCGACGCCCAGGCGGCAGCCGCGGTGGCCGAGCATGGGGTTGGTCTCGTGCAGCTCACGCGCGCGCCGCTTCAGCTTGGCGGCGTCCAGACCCGAACCGGCGGCCAGGGCGTCGATGTCGGCGTCCGTGTGCGGGATGAACTCGTGCAGCGGCGGGTCCAGCAGGCGGATCGTCACCGGCAGGCCGGCCATGATGGTGAACAGGTCGGCGAAGTCGGCCTTCTGGAAGGGCGCGATCTTGGCCAGGGCGATGCGGCGGCCCTGTTCGTCGTCGGCCAGGATCATCTCGCGCACGGCGGCGATGCGGGCCTCGTCGAAGAACATGTGCTCGGTGCGCGACAGGCCGATGCCCTCGGCGCCGAAGCCGCGCGCGGTCTTGGCGTCCAGCGGGGTCTCGGCGTTGGCGCGGACCTTCAGGCGACGCACGCCGTCGGCCCAGGCCATCAGCGTCTGGAAGTCGCCCGTCAGTTCCGGCTCGATCATGGCCACGGCGCCGTCCAGCACCTCGCCCTTGCCGCCGTCGATGGTGATGATCTCGCCGGCCTTGAAGGTGCGGCCGCGCGCGGTGAAGGTCCCGGCCTTCTCGTTGATCGAGATTTCGCCGGCGCCCGAGACGCAGGGACGCCCCATGCCGCGCGCCACCACGGCCGCGTGGCTGGTCATGCCGCCGCGCGCCGTGACGATGCCGCGCGCCGCGTGCATCCCGTGGATGTCCTCAGGCGAGGTTTCCTCGCGCACCAGGATGACGGCGTCGCCGACCTGCGACAGGCGCTCGGCCTCGTCGGCGTCAAAGACGATCTTGCCGGTGGCCGCGCCGGGCGAGGCCGGCAGGCCCGCCGCCACGACGGTGCGGGCGGCGTTGGGGTCCAGGGTCGGGTGCAGCAGTTGGTCCAGGGCAGCGGGTTCGACCCGCGACACGGCCTCTTCCTGCGAGATCACGCCTTCCGAGGCCAAATCGACGGCGATCTTCAGCGCCGACTTGGCGGTGCGCTTGCCGTTGCGAGTCTGCAGCATCCACAGACGGCCCTGCTCGACCGTGAACTCGATGTCCTGCATGTCGCGATAGTGGCTTTCCAGCCGCCCGACCACGTCGACGAACTCGGCGAAGACGACCGGCATGGCCTCTTCCATCGAGGAGGCGGTCTCGCCCATTTCCTCGCGACCGGCCTTGGTCAGGGACTGCGGCGTGCGGATGCCCGCGACCACGTCTTCGCCCTGGGCGTTGATCAGGAACTCGCCGTAAAGCTTGGCTTCACCGGTCGAGGGGTTGCGGGTGAAGGCGACGCCGGTGGCGCTGGTCTCGCCCATGTTGCCGAACACCATCGACTGGATGTTGACGGCGGTTCCCCAGCTTTCGGGGATGTCGTGCATGCGGCGATAGAATTTCGCGCGGTCGTTCATCCAGCTGGCGAAGACGGCCGAGACGGCGCCCCACAGCTGGTCATGCGGGTCCTGCGGGAAGGGTTGCCCCAGTTCGCGCTCGACCAGAATCTTGTAGTCGCCGACGACCTTTTCCCAGTCGGCGGCGGTCAGGGCCGTGTCGATCGAGACGCCCAGACGATCCCTGTGGTCGTCCAGAACCTCCTCGAACTGATCATGGCCGATGCCCAGAACCACGTTGGAATACATGGTGATGAAGCGGCGGTAGGAGTCGAAGGCGAAGCGGCGGTCGCCCGACAGCTTGGCCAGCCCCTCGACCGTCTGGTCGTTCAGGCCCAGGTTCAGCACCGTGTCCATCATGCCCGGCATCGAGGCCCGGGCGCCCGAGCGCACCGAGACCAGCAGGGGGTTGGACGCATCGCCGAAGGTCTTGCCGACAATGCCCTCGACGGTCTTCAGACCGGCCGCGGCCTGCGCGGCCAGCTCGGCCGGATAGGTTTCGCCGTTGGAGTAATAGTGGACGCAGGCTTCCGTCGTGATGGTGAAGCCGGGCGGCACCGGAAGGCCGAGGGACGACATCTCGGCCAGGTTCGCACCCTTGCCGCCGAGAAGGTTCTTCATCGACGCATCGCCGTCAGCGGATCCGCCGCCAAAGCCGTACACCCACTTGGTCATCTTGCAGTCCCTGAGCCGTGGTCTTGCCGCGCGGGTGCTTTGAGTCCCGCTTAAGGTGGCCCTGACTAGCGTGCTGCAGGCGCGAAGGCGAGGCCGCGGGTGTAACAATGCGTGTGAGGATGTGTCGTTTCACACCCCTGCCCTTCTCCCCTTGCGGGAGAAGGTGGCCCGTCAGGGCCGGATGAGGGGTCTCTCGACGCAAAAAGGGGCCGCAAGACTTTGACGTCCCGCAACCCCTCATCCGTCTGGCTGCGCCAGCCACCTTCTCCCGCAAGGGGAGAAGGGTCAGAGTTTAGCCCGCGATCTGCCCGAAGTCCGCCACCCGGCCCATGACGCCGCGCACCTGACCCAGCAGCTTCAGGCGGTTCTCACGCTCCTCGGCCACATCGGAGTTGACCATGACGCCGGTGAAGAAGGCGTCGACCGGGCCGCGCAAGAGCGCCAGCGCCGTCATGGCGGCGGCGAAGTCTTCGGTCTCCAGGGCTGCGTCCACGGCGGTCGCGGCGGCGGCGGCGGCGAAGGCCAGGGCGGTTTCTTCCGCCGGCTGGTTGGCCAGGCCGGTGGCGACGGCGCCCTCGGGCAGCGGCCCCTTCTTCTCCTCGGCCTTGAGGATGTTCGACGCCCGCTTGTAGCCGGCCAGCAGATTGGCCCCGTCGTCCGTGGCGAGGAAGGCGGCCAGCGCCTCCACCCGACGCACGATCCGCACCAGATCGTCGTCGCCCAGAGCAAAGACGGCAGCCACGAGATCGTGACGCTGGCCTTGGTCACGCAGCAGGACGGTCAGGCGGTCGGCGAAGAAGGAGAGCAGTTCGGCGCTAGTCGCCGGGGGATACATCCCCGCTTCTAAGCGGCGATTAAACTCAATGATCGTATTTTGGATATGACCGTCGAGACTCAGAATGGATTCAAAACCAGCCCGCTGAATCTGTTTAACGGTCTGCTCCCCCAAGGTATCGCCTGCCCAGCGGAGCATAGAAATCAGTGCGCGCACGTAGCCTCGAGCGAATGGCTCGGACAACGACATCCGAACCCCGTTCTCCAGCACCAGCCGGATCACGCCCAGCGCGGCGCGGCGCAGGGCGTAGGGATCGCGCGAGCCGGTAGGTTTTTCGTCGATGGCGAAGAAGCCGACCAGGGTGTCCAGCTTCTCGGCGATGGCGACGGCGACGGTGACCGGGGCGGTCGGGACCGTGTCGCCCGGACCCTGCGGCTTGTAGTGGTCGCGCACGGCGTCGGCGACGGCGTCGGGATAGCCGGCCAGACGGGCGTAGTAGCCGCCCATGATCCCCTGCAGTTCCGGGAATTCGCTCACCATCCCCGAGGCCAGATCGGCCTTGGAAATGCGCGCAGCCTCGAAAGCCTGTTCCGGCTCAATATCGAAGCCTTGGTCCTTCATGACTTGGGCGATCTCGCGCGCCAGCACCGCAATGCGCTCGACCCGCTCGGCCAGCGTGCCGAGCTTGGCGTGGAAGGTCACGCCCTTCAGCTTGTCGTTCCAGGCGTCGAAGCCGACCTTTTGGTCCTCGTCCCAGAAAAAGCGGGCGTCGTTCAGGCGGGCCGACAGGACGCGGCTGTTGCCGGCGGACAGGGCCTTGCCGCCGTCGGTGGCCTCGATATTGGAGACCACGAGGAAGTTCGGGGCGAGACCGTCTTTCGACGGATCGCGCACGGCGAAATACTTCTGGTGCACCTTCATCGACAGGCGGACCACTTCGGGCGGCAGGGACAGGAACTGCGGGTCCATGTCGCCCAGGATCGGCGTCGGCCATTCGGCCAGACCCGCCACCTCGTCCAGCAGGCCGTCGTCATCGACCAGAGCCAGACCGCGCGCGGCGCAGGCGGCCTTGGCGGCGTCCAGTATGCGCAGCTTGCGGTCGGCCACGTCCAGCAGGACGAAGTCGCGTTCCAGCTTAGCGCGATAGTCGGGGAAGTCCTTGACCGCGAACGGCTTGCCGCTGCCGAGGAAACGATGGCCCTCGGTCACATCGCCTGAGTGGATGCCGTCGATCTCGAACGGGACCACCGCCCCGTCGAACAGGGCGATGATACGCTTGATCGGGCGCACCCAGCGCAGGGTTCCCGTGCCCCAGCGCATCGACTTGGGCCAGGGGAAGCTGCGGACGATCTGATCGACGGCCTCGGCGAAGACCTCGGTCGTCTGGCGGCCCTTGCTGCTGATCTCGGCGAACCAGACGCCGTCGCGCTCGACCAGTTGGTCCTGCGTCAGGCCGGTCTTGCGCAGGAAGCCTTCCAGCGCCTGAGCGGGTGCCGAAGTCTTGGGTCCCTTGACCTCTTCGTTGCGGTCTTCGGCGGCGGTCGGCAAGCCGTCGATCACCAGCGTCAGACGGCGCGGCCCAGCAAAGGCGTTCAGCGCGTCCCAGGTCAGGCCCGCCGCCTTCAGACGCTCGGAGACCATGCGTTCCAGGTCGCGCGCGGCGCCCTGCTGCATGCGGGCGGGGATTTCTTCGGAGAAGATTTCGAGGAGAAGCTGGGGCATCAGGCGGCGGACTCTTCGGTCGTGGCGGCAGACCGCATCAGGGTTAGGGCGATGTCCCGCAGGGCCAGGGGCGCGTCAGCCGCGCTCGGCTCGCCGCTGAAAGAGATGTTCAGCAGGAAGGTCTGCGGCGTCAGGAAGGCGTTCTGCAGGATGCCGAACCATTCCTCGCTGACCACGACCACGCCGCGCCAGCCGCCCGGCTGCGCCGTCAGGTGGCTGCTCAGATCATTGGCGTGACGCACGATGCGAACCTCGGCCCACGACTCCTGACCTTCGATTTCCACGCGGCCGCTGGAGAAGAGCGAGATCGGCTCGCCGGGGTGCTGTTCCAGATTGGTGTCGGCCAGATCGAAGGAGAGGATTCCAGAGACGGAGGTCATGCGGTCGCCCGTTCGTGTTCGACTTGAGCGAGAGCGCAGGCTTTGCACAGGTCGCGGATGCGGCCGATGTAGCTCTGGCGTTCGGCGACGGCGATGGCGCCGCGGGCGTCCATCAGGTTGAACAGGTGCGAGGCTTTCAGCACCTGGTCATAGGCGGGCAGGACCAGCGGCTGGCCCTGCGGACCCTTCATGGTCAGGAAGTGCGCGGCCTCGCGCTCCATGTCCTCGAAGCGGCGCTTCAGCGCGGCGACGTCATAGCCGTGGAAGTTTGCTTCACTCTGTTGGCGCTCGTTCTCGAGGAAGACCTCGCCGTAGGTCAGGCCTTCCTTGTTGAACTTCAGGTCATAGACGTTGTCGACGCCCTGAACATACATGGCCAGACGCTCCAGCCCGTAGGTCAGCTCGCCCGAGACCACGTCGACCTCGATGCCGCCGACGCCCTGGAAATAGGTGAACTGCGTCACCTCCATGCCGTCGCACCAGACCTCCCAGCCCAGGCCCCAGGCGCCGACGGTCGGGTTCTCCCAGTCGTCCTCGACGAAGCGGATGTCGTGCAGCTTGGGGTCGATGCCGATGGCGGCCAGCGAGCCGAGATAAAGCTCCTGCAGGTTGTCCGGGTTCGGCTTCAGGACGACCTGATACTGGTAATAGTGCTGCAGCCGGTTGGGGTTCTCGCCATAGCGGCCGTCGCCGGGACGGCGCGACGGCTGGACATAGGCGGCCTTCCACGGCTTGGGGCCGAGCGCGCGCAGCACCGTGGCCGGGTGCAGGGTGCCGGCGCCGACCTCGATGTCATAGGGCTGCAGAATGGCGCAGCCCTGGTCGCCCCAATATTTATGCAGGGTCAGGATCAGGTCTTGAAAGGCGAGTGGTTCGGTCGTCACGGCGGCTCGTTTCGCAGCGCAAAATTTGAGCGCGGACCCTAGAGGGCGGCGCAGTCGAGTTCAACCGGAGGCGAGCCCTCCATTCCGTCATCCCGGCCAAGCGGCGCAGCCGCGCAGAGCCGGGACCGCAACAGACGCCGCCGCTTCCTGCGGTCCCGGATAAGCGCTGTGCGCTTTCCGGGATGACGAAAAAGCTAGCCGCCAGCGAGGACGCACGACCGCACCCACCAGCCGGGGCGTTGCAGCGCGCCCGCGGCCGCTTCAGCCGCCGCCGCATCGTCAAACAATCCAAACACCGTCGCGCCCGAACCCGACATCCGCGTCAGGCGGCAACCGGGCGCAGCGCGCATGGCCGTCAACGCCTCGCCTATGCCCGGCGTGACGCGCAGGGCGGACGCCTCCAGATCGTTGCGCAGCGCCCCCAGCCAGTCGATCACGGCGACGGGCGACCAGTCGGCGGGGGCTTCCGGGCAGTCCGCCCCGCCTTGGGGCGCATCGTCATAAGCCTGGTAAACAGCCCCCGTCGGCGACGGCAGGCCGGGGTTCAGCAGCACGGCGTGCAGCGGCGGCAGGCGCGGCTCGTCGGTCAGGGCGTCTCCCCTGCCCGTCGCCCAGGCCGGGCGCGCGCGCAGGCACATCGGCCCGTCCGCCCCCACCTCGCCCGCGACGCTTTCCAGCGCCGCCTCGTCCAGATCGAGGTCCAGCAAGCGCGCCGCCAGCCGGATGGCCGTGCCCGCATCGGCCGAACCGCCGCCCAGACCCGCCGCGATCGGCAACTGCTTGTCCAGCGTCACGGCGACCAGGGGCGCGCCGATCCCGGCGGCGTCGCCCAGCGCGCGAAGCCCCTTGAGGATCAGATTTTCGCCCTCGCCCGCCAGAGCCCCGCCGAACGGGCCGGTCACGCTCAGCGACAGGCGTTCGGCGCGCGTCACGCTCACGACGTCGCCCACGTCGGCGAAGGCGACCAGACTGGCGAGCGGGTGATAGCCGTCGGCCGCCACGCACCCGACATGCAGGAAGAGGTTGATCTTGGCGGGCGCGAGCCCGGTCAGCGTCACGACGTCAGCTCTCCGCGCCCGTCCCTGCGCCGACGCCCGCGCCCTTGTCGCCGGTCGGTTCCTGGCCCAGCTTGTCGCGCAGCTTGGCTTCGACCTCGGCCTTGCGTTCCGCATCGACGTCCAGGGTCAGGACGCGGTTCCACTGGAAACCCGCCTCGCGCTGGCGGCCCACGGCCCAGTAGGCGTCGCCGAGGTGGTCGTTGATCTCGGCGTTGGCAGGCTCCTTGGCCACCGCCCGCTCCAGCGTATCGACCGCCGCCTCGAACTGGCCCTGGCGATACTGGGCCCAGCCGAGCGAATCCTGGATGTTGCCGTCCGACGGATCGGCGGCGAAGGCGCGGGCGATCATCGCCGCCCCCTGCTCGACCCGCGTACCGTTGTCGACCCACAGATAGCCGAGGTAGTTCAGCACCGTCGGACTATTGGGTTGCTGCTGCAGGGCGACCCACAGTTCGGCCTCGGCCTCGGGCTTGCGGTTCAGCGCCTCATAGGCGGCGCCGCGCAGGAAATGGACCTCGAACCCCTGATCGGCGGCGTTCAGCAAGGGGCCGTTCAGCAGGGCCAGCGCCTCCTCGTACCGCTTCATCTGCACCAGTTGGCCGGCCAGCATATAGGCGATGGTCGCCTCGTTCGGGCGGGCGGCGGCGGCGCGTTTCAGTTCGGCCAACGCGGCCTCGGACTGGTCGTCCTTTTCCAGACTGAGGCCGCTCTGCACCCGGGCGGCGGCGTAGAGCTCGGGATCCTTCTCGGTGACCTGCGACAGGGCGGCGCGGGCCGCCGGCTCCAGCCCGGCCTGCTGCAAGGTCTGGCCGATCATCAGCCGGGTCTGGTCGTCGGGGTTCAGGTTCAGGGCCAGACGCAGATAGACCACGCCGAACTCCAGCGCGCCCTGGGCGACGGCCTGATCGGCGGCGGTCTTCAGCGCCAGGGCCGCGCCCTGACGCCAGGTCGGGGCGGCCGGCGGACGTCCCTTGGCCAGGACGCGTTCGCGCGCCCGACGCGTGGCGCGATCGGTCGCGCCAGCGGTGATGGCGGCGTCATATTGGGCCAGAGCCAGGTCGCGCTTGCCCCGCCGTTCCAGGAACTCGCCATAGGGCAGCCGGAACAGGGACGAAGCGATGGCGTGGCTGGTCAGGTCGCGCCATTCGGCGTCGGCCTCATCGTAGCGACGACGAAGCTCCAGCAGCTGGGCGCGGTTGCCGCGCGCCACCAGGGTGCTGATCGGATCCAGCGTCGTCGGCGGCGCGGCCAGGGCCCGGTCCCAGTCGCCGGCGGCGGCCGCGACCCAGACCTGGACATAGAGGCCGGCGCGGTCATGCGGCGCGCCGATGGGCGCGGCCTTGAACAGGGCGTTCGCACGGCGGGCGTCGCCGCCGACGAAGGTCTGAACCGCCGAGACCAGACGTCCGGCCTGGACGATGACGGGCGAGACCCCCTCGCCTTCCGGCGCGATCCGGCCCGCGACGTCGAGGTCGCCGGCCAGAAGGGCGGCGGTGAAGGCCTGTTCGCGCACGCGCGGCTGTTCAGGCGTCAGGGCCTCGACCCGCGCCAGATAGGCGGCGCCCGCCGCGCTCTCGCCGCTAACCAGGGCGTTGCGGCCCGCCAGATAGAGGCCATAGGCGCTGTGCTGCGCCGCGTCGGTCGGGATCGGCGCCCAGACCGGAGGAATCGGCGCGACCGTCGGTTCGGCGGCTTCTTCGGTCGTTTCATCGGCCGGGACGTCGACGTCCGGTTCCGGCGTCGGTTCCGGCTCGGCTGCCGGCGCGGGCTGGGCCGGCGCGTCCTGAGCCGGCGGCGTCTTGGGCGCCTCCTGGGCCAGGGACGGCGCGGCGAAGCCCAACGCGATCAGCGAGGCGGCGGCGAACAGGGCGGAACGGCGGAAGGCGAAGCGCATGAACCGACCCTTCACGCTTTCCCTTCCGCCCGCAAGAGGCGGAAACGCCTCGACTTACATGTTCGGATAGTTGGGGCCGCCGCCGCCCTCCGGCGTGGTCCAGACGATGTTCTGCGACGGGTCCTTGATGTCGCAGGTTTTGCAGTGGACGCAGTTCTGGGCGTTGATCTGGAAACGCGGGTTCGACTGGCCGTCCGCGTCGTACAGCACCTCATAGACGCCCGCCGGGCAGTAGAGCCGCGCCGGTTCGCCGTACTGGGGCAGGTTGACGTTGATCGGCACGGACGGGTCCAGCAGTTTCAGGTGGGCCGGCTGGTCCTCGGCGTGGTTGGTGTTCGAGATGAAGACGCTGGACAGCTTGTCGAACGACAGCTTGCCGTCCGGTTTGGGATAGACGATCGGCTTGAAGTCCTTGGCCAGACCGGTCGAGGCCGCGTCGGTCTTGGCGTGCCTCATCGTGCCGAAGACCGAGAAGCCCCCCGTCAGGTGGTTGATCCACAGGTCGAACATGCCGACCGCCCCGCCCATCATGGTGCCCAGCTTGGACAGCAGGGGCTTGGCGTTGCGGACGACCTTCAGTTCCTTGTAGACCCAGGACGCCTTGTAGGCCGCCTCATAGGCCTCCAGCACGTCGCCCTCGCGGCCCGCGATGACAGCCTCATAGGCGGCGTCGGCGGCCAGCATGCCGGTCTTCATGGCGTTGTGGCTGCCCTTGATGCGGGGCACGTTCACGAAGCCCGCCGAGCAGCCGATCAGGGCGCCGCCGGGGAAGGCCAGCTTGGGCACCGACTGGAAGCCGCCCTCGGTGATGGCGCGGGCGCCATAGGAGACGCGGGTGCCGCCCTCCAGATGCTCGGCGATGGCGGGGTGATGCTTGAACTGCTGGAACTCGTCGAACGGCGACAGGAAGGGGTTCTGATAGTTCAGGTGCACCACGAACCCGACCGACACGTAGCGGTCGCCGAAGTGGTACAGGAAGGAGCCGCCGCCGGTCTTGTCGTCCAGCGGCCAGCCGGTCGTGTGCTGGACCAGGCCCGGCTGGTGCTTCTCGGCCGGGACCTGCCACAGCTCCTTCAGGCCGATGCCGAACTTCTGCGGGTCCGAGTTCGCCGTCAGGTCGTGGCGGGCCATGATGGTCTTGGCCAGCGAGCCGCGCACGCCCTCGGCGATGAAGACGTACTTGCCGTGCAGTTCCAGACCCGGCTGGAAGTCGCCGGTCGGCTTGCCCTCGCGGTCGATGCCGAAGACGCCGGCAACCACGCCCTTGACCCGCCCCGTCTCTTCTTCCCAGACGACGTGGCTGGCGGCCATGCCGGGATAGACCTCGACGCCCAGGGCCTCGGCCTGCTCGGCCAGCCAGCGGGCGACATTGCCCAGGGAGGCGATGTAGCAGCCGTGGTTGTGCATGAAGGGCGGCATGGCGAACATCGGCAGCGAGGCCTGCCCCTGCGGGCCGAGCACCAGGAACTTGTCCGTCTTGACCAGGGTCTCCAGCGGCGCGCCGCGTTCCTTCCAGTCGGGGAACAGCTCGTTCAGCGCCTTGGGGTCGATCACGGCGCCCGACAGGATATGGCCGCCGATCTCGGCCGACTTTTCCAGAACGGCGACGGAAATCTCTTTCCCGTCCTTCTCGGCGCGCTGCTTCAGGCGGATGGCGGCGGACAGGCCGGCAGGGCCGCCGCCGACGATGACGACGTCATATTCCATGACCTCGCGCACGACGCCGGCCAGGGCCTCCAGCGGCGGCAGCTTGTCGATAACGGCTTCCTGCCAGGCGTTCGTCGCGCCGCCTTCGATCGCTTGCTCGCCCATGATCCCCTGAATCCTCGTTATCTTCGTGGTTATCCGTCTTATCGTGAGGTGACGCGGCGGCGGTCAAGGCTTATCCCTGTCGCGGAATGACGCCCCAGCCCCTCGACACCGCCGCGACCGAAGCCCTGCTCGCCTTCTGGCGCGATGCGGGGGTGGACGCCTGCTATCTGGACGCGCCGGTCGATCGCACGGTCTTCGTGGCGCCGCCCGTGGCCCAGACGGTGCAGCGGGCGACCGCGTCGATCACCGCCATCCATGGCGCTCTGTCCGGCGCGGACGCAGTGAACGAGGCGCGCCGTCTGGCTGCGGCCGCGACGACGATGGACGAATTGGCCGACGCCGTGGCCGCCTTCGAGGGCTGCCCGTTAAGGGCCATGGGCGCGAAACAGGCGGTGTTCGCGCGCGGCAATCCGAGCGGCTCCATCCTGCTGATCGGCGAGGCGCCGGGCGAGACCGAGGACCTGCGCGGCGAGCCCTTCGTCGGACAGGCCGGGCAGTTGATGGACCGGATGCTGGCGGCGGCGGGTCTGGCGGATCAGGCCTTCATGACCAACACCGTCTTCTGGAAGCCGCCCGGCAATCGCCTGCCCACGCCGCATGAACAGGCCGTTTGCGCCCCCTTCCTGGAGCGCGCCTTCGCCCTGATGCAGCCCAAGGCCGTTCTGCTGGTCGGGGCGGCGGCGGCGAAATCGGTGCTGAACACCGACGAAGGCCTGATGAAAATTCGCGGCCAGTGGCGCGAATGGTGCCTGGCCGAAGGCGGGGTTTCGGCCCCCGTTCTCGCCACCCTGCACCCCGCCTTCCTGCTGCGACAGCCGCAGGCGAAACGGGTCGCCTGGGCCGACATGCTGTCGCTGGCGGCGCGTCTGGATACGGCTCAGGTTGAGCCCAACCGCTGATTCAGGCATGGTCGGCGGCTGTCGACCAGTCCACAGAGCGCTGACAATCCCGAGTCGAGACGGGAGCGGCGCCGACGAAGGGGGCCGCCGCGTATGTACCTTTTCCGCCGCGCGAGCCTCGCGCCTCTGCTCGCCGCTGCGCTCTGCGCCACGGTTGCGCCCGCCGCTCTGGCTAATGACGGGCGGGCGGCTGACGGAGGGGCTGACAGCGGCGGGACCGCCTATATCGCCAACGACTCGGATCGGACGCCCACGGCGCTGAGCAGCGAAGATCGCCTCAGCTACACCACCGCCTTCGACGCCCTGCGGCGCGGCGATCTGGAGCTGGCCCGCACCTCGGCGCGTCAGGCTCGCGACCGCGTCCTGCTGGGTCAGGTCGAGTTCGAACGCCTGTTCCACCCCACCCACGTCGCCACCTATGAAGAGCTGACGGCCTGGCTCGAAACCTATGCCGACCTGCCCATGGCCCAGCGTGTCTATACGCTGGCGATGCGCCGCATTCCCGACGGCGCGCCCGAGCCGAAACGCCCCGGCAACCTGCTGGAGCGGACCTGGGCCAGCGTGACGGGGGCCAGCGTGACGGGGGCCGCCTCGAACGACGGCGGCGTGATCGATCCGGCCAAGGCCGCGCGCGTGGCGCTGAACAACGACGACCTCGCGGGCGCCTATCGCACCGGCGTCGAGATGGGCGACTGGTGGAGCGCCGGTCTGGCCGCCTGGCGGCTGCACGAATTTTCCAACGCCTTCCGCGCCTTCGAGCGCGTGAGCCAGGACCCGACCGAGGATCCCTGGGTGCGCGCCGGCGCCGCCTTCTGGACTGCCCGCGCCGCCGGTCAGTCGGGCCGTCAGGACCGCGTCGTCGAATATCTGCGCCAGGCGGCGCGCTGGCCCGCCACCTTCTACGGCCAGGTCGCCCTGCGCCAGTTGGGCGAAGAACCGGTGATCGAGAACCTGGGGCCGCGCGCCTATACGGCGACGCTGCAACGCGCCGGCTTCACGCCCGAGCCGACGGGCGTGGAGACGCGCGAACTGAACGCCTTCATCCAGACCGACGAGACGGCGCGCCGCACGGTGGCCCTGTACGAGGTCGGCCGCCGCAGCGACGCCGAACAGGCCGCGCGCGACGGCATGCGGTCCGCCGGCGACGACGGCGCGCGCCGCCTGTGGGCCGGTCTTTACCGCACCGTCGCTCCCAACCGCGCGGCCCAGGCCGAGGCCAGCCGCATCGACGCGACCCGCTATCCCATGCCGGAGCTCTCGCCCGAGGGCGGCTTCACCGTCGAAAAGGCGCTGGTCTATGCGATCGCGCGCAAGGAAACCGACTTCAACGCCAGCGCCCGGTCCGGGGCCGGCGCCTATGGCATGATGCAGGTGATGCCGGCGACCGCCGCCTACATGACCGGGGATCAGGGCTACGTCCGCAATCCCGAGCGGCTGTTCACGCCCGCGACCAACCTGAAGCTGGGTCAGGACTACGTGAACCGCCTGTTCCAGATCGAGTCCTTCCAGGGCGATCTGCTGAAGGCCGTGGCCTCCTACAACGCCGGACCGGGACCGATGCTGGCGGCGATCCGCAAGCTGGGGCCGGACGCCGATCCCCTGCTGCTGATCGAGACGATCGACGTGCCCCAGGCCCGCGAATACGTAGAGAAGGTCGTGGCGGCCTACTGGATCTATCAGCGGATGCTGGGCGCGCCGCTGAACACGCTGGACGCCGTGGCGTCAGGCGCCAAGGCCGTGCCGATCCGCCTGGACTATGTCGCGCCGCCGCCCGTCCCTCTGCAGGTGGCCGAGGCCACGACGGTCGGCGGTACGCGTTAGGTCGTCAGACCACGCTGGACAGCAGCATGGCCCAGACGAAGGCGAAGGCCAGGGCCGCGAAGAAATAACTGCGCGCCGTCCGGCCCCAGTTCGTATTCCGGCTGATTGTCCGCATCGCCCGTCCCCCACGGCCTCCCGCCGTGAGTACAGCCTGCAACATCACTCGTTAATCGTCGGTTTTCGGCCGAGGTTAAGCCGCGTTAGCCACGGCGTCCTCGCCCCAGGCGATGAAGTCGGGCTGAGCCAGCAGGGCGTCGACATAGGCGCGCGCCACGCCGTCCGTGTCGCCATGGGCCGCCAGGTCGATCTGGAAATGACGGAAGCGCGCCGCCACCGGCGTGAAGAAGGCGTCGGCGATCGACCATTCGCCATAGAGGTATTCCCCGTCGGCACCGAACCGGGCGCGCGCCTCGCGGAAGATCTGCACCAGACGGCGGATGTCGGCGGCGACCGCCTCGCTGGTCGGGGCCGGGCAGCGGTCAGGACCGACCATGGAATGATCGGGCGCCATGCCGCATTCGGTGCGCAAGGCCATGAAGCCCGAATGCATCTCGCAGACTACCGACCGGGCCTGCCAGCGCGCATGGGCGTCGGCGGGCCACAGCCGGGCCTCGGGGAAGCGTTCGGCGCACCAGACCGAGATCGACAGGCTGTCCCAGATGGTCTCGCCGTCGACCTTCAGCACCGGCACGCGACCGGCGGGGGAATGACGGGCGATCTGTTCGGCGGTGTCGGGCCGGTTCAGGCGCACCACCGTCTCGACGAAGTCCGCGCCGCAGCGCTTCAGCACCAGCCACGGCCGCAAGGACCATGTGGAATAGAGCTTGTCGCCGATCACCAGTTCCATGGCCGTTTTTCCCTGTCAGGCTGTCGCCTATCAATGGCTGGACGCGAGCTTCAGCACAACCAGGCCCGAGACGATCAGCGCCACCCCGCCGATGCGCATGGGCGTCAGCGCCTCGCCCAGCACCATGACGCCGACGACGAAGGCGCCCACCGCGCCGATGCCGGTCCAAATGGCGTAGGCCGTGCCCAGCGGCAGGGTCTTCATCGCCATCGA
Source organism: Brevundimonas sp. 2YAF1 (assembly GCF_052114745.1). Classification (NCBI taxonomy): domain Bacteria; kingdom Pseudomonadati; phylum Pseudomonadota; class Alphaproteobacteria; order Caulobacterales; family Caulobacteraceae; genus Brevundimonas; species Brevundimonas sp. 2YAF1. The sequence goes on from NZ_JBFRFI010000007.1 coordinate 115,391, forward strand.
CAACAGGCCGAAGCTGACGACCATGAAGGCGATGGTTCCGATGGTCGGCCAGGGCTTGGTGAACCCGTCCGAGGCCTTCATCAGAAAGGCCCAGACAACCTCGAGGCCGCCGGCGAGAAGAAGGAAAATCCAGGCCATGACGGTGCTCCCTTGCATGGCGAGCCGGGTCGTCCCGGCGGTCATGCCCCAGAAGGGAGAGGTCGTCCTCTGAAGCCGCCTATCTGGGACAGGGCGGGTGGAAGTCAAGGCCGACCCTCCTTTCACCTTGCGGGAGAAGGATTCGTGAAGCTGGAAAGTCCTAGCCGCCTTGACTCCCTGCCCCTCTGGACCGACACGACCGGTCCATGATCACGCGCTATACCCGCCCCGACGCCGTCGCCATCTGGTCGCAAGAGACCAAGTACAAGATCTGGTTCGAGATCGAGGCCCACGCCGCCACCAAGATGGCCGAGTTGGGGGTGATCCCGCAGGACGCCGCCGACGCCATCTGGGCCAAGGGCAAGGACGTGGTCTTCGACGCGGACCGCATCGACGAGATCGAGCGCACCACCAAGCACGACGTCATCGCCTTCCTGACCCATGTGTCGGAAATCGTCGGCGAGGAAGCCCGCTTCCTGCACCAGGGCATGACCTCATCGGACGTGCTGGACACCTGTTTCGCGGTGCAGCTGGCGCGCTCGACCGACCTGCTGCTGGGCGGCGTCGACCGCGTTCTGGCCGCGCTGGAAGTCCGCGCCAAGGAACACAAATACACCCCGACCGTCGGCCGTTCGCACGGCATCCACGCCGAGCCCGTGACCTTTGGCCTGAAGCTGGCCGGCTATCACGCCGAGTTCCAGCGCGCCAAACGCCGCCTGATCACGGCGCGCGAGGAAATCGCCACCTGCGCCATCTCGGGCGCCGTCGGCACCTTCGCCAACGTCGATCCGGCGGTTGAACAATACGTCGCCGACAAGATGGGTCTGGCCGTCGAGCCCGTCTCGACCCAGGTCATCCCCCGCGACCGTCACGCCGCCTATTTCGCCGCCCTGGGCGTCGTCGCCTCGTCGATCGAGCGCCTGGCCGTCGAAATCCGTCACCTGCAGCGCACCGAGGTGCTGGAAGCCGAAGAATTCTTCGACAAGGGCCAAAAAGGCTCGTCGGCCATGCCGCACAAGCGCAACCCGATCCTGACCGAGAACCTGACCGGCCTGGCTCGTCTGGTCCGCTCGGCTGTGGTCCCGGCCATGGAAAACGTCGCCCTGTGGCACGAGCGCGACATCAGCCACTCCTCGGTCGAGCGCGGCATCGGCCCCGACGCCACGGTCCACCTGGACTTCGCCCTGCACCGTCTGGCGGGCGTGATCGAGCGCCTGAACATCTATCCCGAGAACATGCAGAAGAACATCGACCGCCTGGGCGGTCTGGTGCATTCGCAGCGGGTCATGCTGGCCCTGACGCAGGCTGGCGTGTCGCGTGAGGACGCCTATGCGGCGGTTCAGGAGAACGCCATGAAGGTCTGGCGCGGCGAAGGCGCCTTCCTCGACTTCCTCAAGGCCGACGCCCGCGTCACCCTGCCCGCCGACCAACTAGAAGCCCTGTTCGACCTCGACTATCACACCAAGAACGTGGACGTGGTGTTCAAGCGGGTCTTCGGCGAGGGCTGAACCTACTGAGCGAAGGCGCGTGATCATGCGAAAGCGCGCCTTCGATCCCGTCGTCGATGCGAACACCCGGCTGTTGATCCTCGGCAGCCTGCCCGGCGAAGCGTCATTGGCCGCCGGTCAGTATTACGCCCATCCGAGAAACGCCTTCTGGCGGCTGCTGGGCAATCTTCTGGATCAGCCGGACCTGCATGAGCGCGCTTACGCCGACCGTCTGGCGGCGCTCAGGGCGCGGGGCGTCGGCTTGTGGGACACGGTGGCCGAGGCCGAGCGGATCGGCAGCCTGGATACGGCCATTCGCCTGCCTATCCACGCCGACCTGCCCCGCCTGGCCGCCGCCCTGCCCGATCTGCGCGCCATCGCCTTCAACGGCGGCAAGGCGGCGCAGTTGGGACGCCGCATTCTGGCGGGGTCGGCGATCACGGCCGCCCTGGTCGACCTGCCCTCCTCCAGCCCCGCCCATGCGCGCCCGTTCGAGGAAAAACGCCGGCAATGGTCGGCGCTTGCGCGCTTTCTGTCCTGAACGGTCGGGACCGGTCGATCACGGGCCGCGCCGGATAATTTGAAGTAGGACGCATCCTTTTGCGGTCCTGAACCGTAGTTCTCCCCGAAGCCGCCGCCCCATGAGCGGCTGTCGATGGAGAGAGACGCCATGAAGATGACCCGTACCGCCACCCTCGTCACCGTGTCCGCCGCCGCCCTGCTGGCGCTGGCCGCCTGCAACAACCAGCCTAAGAAGGAACAGGCGCCGGTCGAAGCCATGCCCCCGGAACCGACGGCGATGGAGCCGGCCTCAACCGAACCCATGGTCGGCGGCGTGGCCATGAGCCCGACGGAAACCATCGTCGCCAACGCCTCCAAGGCCCCGAACCTGAGCACCCTGGTCAGCGCTCTCAAGGCCGCAGGCCTGACCGGCACCCTGGAAGGCGCCGGCCCCTTCACCGTCTTCGCGCCGGACAACGCCGCCTTCGACAAGATCCCGGCAGCTACGCGCGACAACCTGATGAAGCCGGCTGAAAAGGCGGCCCTGACCAAGATCCTGACCTATCACGTCGTGCCCGGCCGTCTGACCGCCGCCGATATCGCCGCCGAGGCCCAGAAGGGCGGCGGCACGGCCACCCTGACCACCGTCGAGGGTGAGAAGCTGATGGTCAAGGACGCCGGCGGCGGCAGGTGGGAGATCACCGACGCCAAGGGCGGGAAAGCGACCATCACCCAGGCCGACGTCGGCCAGTCGAACGGCGTGGTCCACGTCATCGACACGGTGCTGATGCCGAAGTAGCCGTATCCGCGTCGCTCAATGCAAAAGGCCGCTGCCGGAGAACGGCAGCGGCCTTGTTTCTTGCTGATCCGAAGATCAGACCGCCGTCGCGCGGAACCGGCGCGAGGCGAAGACGCCGCCGCCGATCAGCAGCAGGCCCGTCAGACCCCACAGTGTCCATTCACTCGTGGTAGGCACGGCGGTGGGGGCGGCGAACTGCCAATGCGTTGATTGAACGAGAAGCTCAGCCAAGGACGCTTCTCGTTCGAAGGCTTACTCGCCGGCGCGGATCTGTTCGCGGGCGATCGAGGCCAGTTCGTCCATCTTGGAGCGCAGCTCGCCTTCGGACACGGTCAGGCCCGAGCCCTTGAAGTCGCCGGCGACCTTGCGGAAAACGTCTTCCTCGCCCGGCTGCTCGAAATCGGCGCGGACCACGGCCTGCGCGTATTGGTCGGCGCTGTCCGGCGACAGGCCCATCTTCTCGGCCGCCCACAGGCCCAGCATCTTGTTGCGACGCGCGATGGCCTTGAACTCTTGTTCCTGATCGAGGGCGTATTTGGACTCGTAGCCCTTTTCCCGATCGTCGAAGGTCGTCATGCGGTCGTCACTCCAGTGGCGGACGAAGCGAGGTCCGCATGGCCCGTCTATAGCCCCCTTCCGTCCGAACGCAACCGGACTTGCGGTCGCGGTTCCGACGCCGCGTCGCGGGAGGATATTTGTGTCACAGACGCCCTTCGGTTAAAGGGCGTGCGATCTTATATACCGTCGTCGATTCAGGATCGCGCCGCCCATAGCCGTCGGGCCGCGCGTTTTTCGTCTTGAGGACAGTCTGTTTTCTTCCCTTCCGGGACACGACCATGAATTCCAAGCGCAAGAAGCTCTACGAGGGCAAGGCCAAGATCCTTTACGAGGGTCCCGAGCCGGGTACGCTGATCCAGTATTTCAAGGACGACGCGACCGCGTTCAACGCCCAGAAGAAGGCCGTGCTGGAAGGCAAGGGCGTGATCAACAACCGCATCAGCGAGTTCATCATGTCGCGCCTGAACGGCATCGGCGTGACCAACCACTTCATCAAGCGCCTGAACCTGCGCGAGCAACTGATCCGCGAAGTCGAGATCATTCCGCTGGAAGTCGTCTGCCGCAACATCGTCGCCGGCTCGCTGGCCACCCGCCTGGGCCAGGAAGAGGGCACGCCACTGCCCCGTTCGATCATCGAATTCTATTACAAGAAGGATGAATTGAACGACCCGATGGTGACGGAAGAGCACATCACGGCCTTCAACTGGGCCACGACCCAGGAACTGGACGACATCCTGGCCATGACGGTCCGCGTCAACGACTACCTGTGCGGCATGTTCGGCGCCGTCGGCATCACCCTGGTGGACTTCAAGATCGAGTTCGGCCGGGTGTGGGAAAACGACTTCGCCCGCGTCATCCTGGCCGACGAGATCAGCCCGGACTCCTGCCGCCTGTGGGACAGCAACACCGGCGAGAAGCTGGACAAGGACCGCTTCCGTCGCGACCTGGGCGACGTGATCGAAAGCTACACCGAGGTGGCCCGCCGCCTCGGCATCATGAAGGACATGCCGACCGTGATCCAAGGAGGACTGCACTAATGGCCAAGGTCAAGATTCACGTCTTCCTGAAACCCGGCGTGCTGGACGTTCAGGGCAAGGCCGTCGAAGGCGCCCTGCAGGGTCTGGGCTGGACTGGCGTCGCCAACGCCCGCGTCGGCAAGATGATCGAGTTCGACCTCGACGACAGCGTCGCCGACAAGGAAGCCGAGGTGAAGCGCATGTGCGACACCCTGCTGGCCAACACGGTCATCGAAAGCTACCGGATCGAAGTCGCCTGACGGCGAGAACACATCAGACGATCAAGGCCGCCCTTCGGGGCGGCCTTTTTTGTTTTCAACACGAAGTGGTGGAGGGACCAGCCCCTCGCAAATCAAGCCCCTCCGTCACGCCGGCTTCGCCCCCGCGCCACCTCCCCATTTCATGGGGAGGTGAAGCTCATTCGCAGAGATAATCCCGGCTCAGCGGCACTGCGGTCTGCTTCTTCGTCAGCTGCAGCTGGAAGACCATGTGCCCCAACTCACGGAAGGCGACTTCGCTGGAGGCGAGGTAGTATTCCCACATCCGGCAGAAGCGCTCGTCATACATGGTCAGCGCCTCGTCGCGGCGGGCGAGGAAACGGGCGCGCCAGTTCTTCAGCGTCTCGGCATAGTGCAGCCGCAGCACCTCCATGTCCGTCACCCACAGACCCGACCGCTCGATGGCCGGCAAGACCTCGGACAAGGGCGGGATATAGCCGCCGGGGAAGATGTATTTCCGAATCCACGGCTGGGTGCGCATCGGCGGATTCTTGCGTCCGATGGAGTGGATCACGGCCACGCCGTCGTCGTTCAGGAGACGGGCGACGGTCTGGAAATACTCGTCGTAGTTCGGCACGCCGACATGTTCGAACATGCCGACCGAAACGATGCGGTCGAAGGTCTGGTTCAGGTCACGATAGTCCTGAAGCCGGAACTCCGCCTGCGCCGACAGGCCACGCGCGGCGGCCCGATCATTGGCCGTGCGGTGCTGTTCAGTGGACAGGGTCACGCCCGTGACGCGCGCGCCGCGATCAGCCAGCGACAGGCCCAGTCCGCCCCAGCCGCAACCGATGTCCAGCGCCGTTTGCCCCGGCGACAACAGCAGCTTGTCGATCAGACGGCGCTTCTTGGCGACCTGGGCCTGCTCCAGCGTCGCATCCGGCGCTTCGAAGAAGGCGCAGGAGTATTGCAGGTCCTCGTCCAGAAACAGCCGATAGAAGTCGACCGTCAGGTCATAGTGATGATGCACGTTCTGACGCGCATGCCGCCGATCGTTGGCCTGTTCTGCGCCTCGGCGAATGCGCTCCAGCAGGCCCAGCTTCGGCACGCGGGGACGGAGCGCCATCTGCGAGGCGGCCAGTTGCAGGAAGTCGTAGATGTCGCCGCCTTCGACCCGAAAGGCGCCGTCCATGAAGGCCTCGCCCATCGCCAGGTCGGGATTGGCCGCAATGGCCAGCGCCGCCTTCCCGTCCGTGATCACCGCCGTGAGTTCGGGCTCGCCCGGTCCCGCCGTCAACTCGCGCCCGTCGGGTAGCCGCACCCGGATGGCGCGCGTGCGGAAGGTTCGGTCGAGAAGGGACTGCAGCATCCGGCTCTCCGCGCTTTGAACGTCGATGAAGCTTAGCTTAGGAACAGACTGTCGCAACGCAACGGTGTCAAACCCCGACCGTTCCGTTCACGGCCAAAGAACAAGGGAGCCCCGCTGATGACCTTCACCCTCACCTCCGCCGATTTTCGCGACGGCGACGTCCTGCCCGACGCCCAGGTGATGGCGCAGGGCAATACCTCGCCCCAGTTGTCCTGGTCCGGCGCGCCGGCCGGCACGAAAAGCTTCGCCATCACCTGTTTCGACCCGGACGCCCCGACCGGTTCGGGCTTCTGGCACTGGACGGTGGCGAATATTCCCGCCGACGTGACCGAACTGGCCGCGGGCGCCGATCTGCCCAGGGGCGCGGTTCAGGGCCGCACGGACTTTGGCGAGCCGGGCTTCGGCGGCGCCGCTCCGCCGCCGGGTCATGGGCCGCACCGCTATGTCTTCACTGTCTTCGCCGTGGACACGGACAGGCTGAACGTAAGCAACGCCGATTCCGGCGCCGTCTTCGGCTTCAACCTGCACTTCCACACCCTGGCCAAGGCCTCGATCACCGCCACCTACGAGAACACCGGCGGGTGACGCTCGCGCTCAAGGATCACGACCAGCGCTTGGCGGCGGTCCCTGACCTGTTCCGCCGCCTGATGGAGCAGCCGCTGCACCCGCTCACCCGCGCGCGGCTGCCGACCCGCGCCGCGGTCTATGTCTTTTATCACGGGGACGAGCCGATTCACGTCGGCAGCCCGCCGCATCTGGAGGAACGGCGGATGCTGGCGCCGTCGGTGCGGCTGTCGCTGGCGGCCAGGGTGCACCGACCGGTCGGCGGCGGCGTCCTCCGGATCAGCGTCAGCGAACCTCCGCCTCGCCACGGCCGCCGCGAGCCGATCGCGGCGCGCTGGCTGCCTCTGCCCGATGATCAGGACCGGTTGCTGCTGGAGCTTTACGCCGCCCAGACCCTGGGCCTGTCGATGTCGCACCCCAGGGTTCGTGCCAGCCTGGCCTGAACGGGGCCGCCGCCGCATACAAAGCGTGATGAGGCGCCCGGCCAAGGTTGCGCCTTGGGTCTCGCTCCCTATTTTGCGACGCAGCGTAAAATTTGTTGCATTGCGATAGTTCATGGCCCCCACCGACGCCGCCCCCTGTCTCGACGATGTCGACGGCGGTTCTCCAGCCGTCGTCTCGGCGGCGCTGGCCGCCCCCGGCAAGGTGGCGCTGGTGCTGCTGGCCCTGGCCATGGGCGGTTTCGCCATCGGGGTCACCGAGTTCGCAGCCATGAGCGTCCTGCCCGACTTCGCGGCAGGTCTGGGCGTCGATGAGCCGACCGCCGGCCACGTCATCAGCGCCTATGCCGCCGGCGTGGTCGTGGGGGCGCCGATCCTGGCGGTTATGGGCGCACGCGCGCCGCGCTGGCTGCTGCTGATTGGCTTTATGGCCCTGTTCGCCGTCGGCAATGCCCTCAGCGCCATCGCGCCGACCTATGAGTGGATGCTGGCCTTCCGCTTCCTCAGCGGCATTCCGCACGGGGCCTATTTCGGGGTGGCGGCGCTGGTGGCGGCGTCGCTGGTGCCGCTCAGGCTCAGAACGCGCGCCGTCTCGACCATCCTGCTGGGCCTGACCGTGGCCACCGTGGTCGGCGTGCCGGTCGCCACCGCCGTCAGCCATAGTTTCGGCTGGCGCTGGACCTTCGCCATCGTCAGCGTGCTGGCGATCGTCACCATGGCTCTGGTCGCCCTGTTCGCCCCGCGCGATCCGGCCCACGCCGACGCCAGCCCGATGCGCGAGCTGGGCGCCCTGAAGCGAGGCCATGTCTGGCTGACCCTGGGCGTCGGCGCCGTGGGCTTTGGAGGGATGTTCGCGGTCTATGCCTATCTGGCCTCGACCCTGATCGCCGTGACCGGCGTCGGGCCTGAGGTCCTGCCCTGGGTCTTCGCCGTGTTCGGCCTCGGCATGCTGACCGGCAACCTGCTGGGGGCCTGGGCCGCCGACCGTTACGGCATGAAGGCGGCGGGCGGGCTGCTGCTGTGGAGCGCGGCGGCGCTGGCCCTGTATCCGTTCGCGGCTCCGCACCTGTGGGCCATGCTGATCGTGGTCTTCCTGATCGGCGGCGGCGGCGGGCTGGGCTCGGTGCTGCAGACGCGGCTGATGGACGTGGCCGGCGATGCGCAGACCCTGGCCGCCGCCCTGAACCACTCGGCCTTCAACACCGCCAACGCCATCGGCCCCCTGCTGGGCGGCATGGCCGTGGCGGCGGGCTGGGGCTGGACCTCGACCGGCTGGGTCGGCGTCGGCCTGTCGCTGGGCGGTTTCGCGGTCTGGGTCGTCGCCTGGGTGACCGGACGCAAGACGGTCCAAAGCCACGCCTGACATCCCCATCAAATGATGCTAGGAGCCCCGCCCATGAGCGCAGCCGTCATCGTCTTCCCCGGTTCCAACTGTGATCGCGACTGCAAGGTCGCCATCGAACGTTCCACTGGCGAACAGGTCCAAATGGTCTGGCACGCCGAGACCGAACTGCCCACGGGCCTGGACCTGATCGTCCTACCGGGCGGCTTCTCCTACGGCGACTATCTGCGCTGCGGCGCGATGGCGGCCCAGGCTCCGATCATGCAGGCGGTCAAGAAGGCCGCCGACGACGGCGTCGCCGTCCTGGGCATCTGCAACGGCTTCCAGGTCCTGTGCGAAGCCGGCATGCTGCCGGGCGCCCTGCTGAAGAACGCCGGACTGAAATACGTCTGCAAACCGATCAGCCTGACCGTCGCCAACGGCCAGACCCGCTTCACCTCGGGCTATCAAGGCCAGCGCGAAGTCGTCATGACCCAGGGCAACGGCGACGGTAACTACTTCGCCGACGACGAGACGCTGAAGCGCATCGAGGGCGAGGGCCAGGTGGTCTTCCGCTACGTCGACAACCCCAACGGCTCGGTCGCCGACATCGCCGGCCTGCAGAACGAGCGCGGCAACGTCCTGGGCATGATGCCCCACCCCGACCGCGCCTTTGAAGCCGAACTGGGCTCCGCCGACGGCGCGACCCTGTTCCAGAGCATCTACGCCGCGGCCTAAACCCCCAGCTTCGGCGCGCCGCCTCCGGCTGCGTCGATGACGGCGAACAGGGCGCGGATCAGGTCCTGTTCCTCGGCCGTGATCTCGGGCTTCCACACGTCGAAGATCAGGATGGTGCGTTCGCGCCCGCTGTCGTTCCACGCCTCGTGCTCGATGGTGTCGTCAAAGGCCCAGGCCTGCCCCTCTTTCCATTCCCGCGTTTCGCCCCCGACGCGGAACTGCGAGCCGGGCGGCGCGGCCAGCGGCAGGTGGCAGATCAGCCGCGTGTTGATCAGGCCGTGGTGCGGCGGGATCTTCGCGCCCGCCTGAAGCTTCGAAAACAGGATCGACGGCGAGCGGCCCGGGATGCGGCACAGGGGCGCTTTCGCCAGGACCCGCATCGTCTCGGGACAGCGGGCGGCGATCGCGGGGACCTCTGCCCCGTCCTTCCACAGGAAGACCGCGCTCCACGCGGCGTTCTCCAGCATCCCCGCCTGATCGCTTTTCGGCCGGTTGGAGCGATCCTCGACGTAGGGGGCGAACAGGGCCGGTTCGGCCAGGACGGCGTCCAGTTCGGCCCGGATCGCCGGCGCCGCCGCCTCGACCCCGCCCAGCCAGTCGACCGTCTCGCGCGGCTGGAACTCGATCTGCGGCAGGCCCGGGAACATGTAGAATTTCGGCTGCTGATAGTAGAGCCGACGCTTGCCGGTCATCAGGTCCAGCGAGGCGGCGAAACGCGCGCTGGACGTCGCCGGGTCAAACCCGCGCGCCTGCAGTCCATCACACAGGCCCCGTTCGAACCGCCGCGCGCCCTCGGCCTGGGCCTGACCCGCGCGCTCCAGTTCGGCTCGCACATCGGGCGGCGGCGCAGTCATCACCCGCCCCTGCGCCAAGGCGGCGCCGTAGAAGGTCATGGCCGAACGGGCATCGCCCTGACCGGCCAAGGCGTCCGCCTTCAGCACCAGGGCGCGCGGATCGCGCGGGTTCACCCGCAGCAGGGCCTCGGCGCAGGCGGACAGGGCGGAGAAGTCGGAACGGTCCCGCGCGGCGCGGGCCTGCGTCAGCAAGGTCTGGGGATCGGCCGGACGCACATCGCTCTGCATCCGCTGATGGAACGATGATCGGCCAGCGTGGTCAAGCGCCAGTGACGATCAGGCGTCCGAGGTTTTCGACGACTGCTCCTCGTCGTCTTCGTCCAGAACGCTGGCGCTGCGCCCCAGGGCGTCGCCGCCCAGTTCGGGCTCCTCGTCCTCAGACCCGGGTTCAGCGTCTTCGGCGCGCTCCAGCGTGCCCTCGGCGCCGGATTCGTGGATCGCCGCCAACTCGCGCGCGCCGACGCCCAGCCCCTGTTCCAGAGCTCGGTTGGTTTCGACTTCGCTCGGCTCGCCGTCGTCGCTCGTGACCGGCGGTTCCTCCTCGGGGCGTTTCGGATCGGCCATGGCGCATCTCCTTTGCAAGGGGTCTGTCCTGAACTAAGCGGGGCGCGCGCCTCGCGGTTCCGGTGAACCAAACCCGCGCCCGGCGCGTAAGTAGGGCGAAGCTGAGCCGGAGACGCCGTCCATGTCCGCCATCGAACGCCCCACGCCCGCCCAGAGGACCCGGCGACTGGTCGTCCTGGCCGCCGCCGTCTTCGCCGTCGTGATTCCCATTGTGCAGAACCTGGGCGGTTTCGGCCTGTCGCAGGCCGAGTTCGCGGCGGACGGCAATCAGACGCTGCAGGTGGCGGGCTACGCCTTTTCGATCTGGGGCCTGATCTATCTGGGCCTGCTGATCTACGCCGGGCGGCAGGCTCTGCCGCAGACGGGCGAAAGCGTGCTGATCAATCGGATGGGCTGGCCCTCGGCCGTAGCGCTGTTCGGCATCGGCATGTGGATCGTGGCCGCCGCCCTTGACCTTAAGGCGGCCAGCGTCGTCATCATCTTCGCGTCGCTGCTGGCCCTGCTGGTTCCCCTGCTGGCGGTCGCTCAGACCATTCGGACGACGGGCGCGATGGACCGCGATCGCTGGTTCCTGATCTGGCCGCTGGCGGCGCTGGCGGGATGGCTGACCATCGCCTCGCCGCTGAACCTGATCACCACGGCCACGGCCTTCGACGCCCTGCCCGCCGTCCTGTCGCCCACCGGCTGGGCCATCGCCGCCGTCGTGGTCGTGGTGCTGGTCGGGGCGGCGGTGACGATGAGCCTGCGGACCCTGGCCTATCCCCTGCCCATCGCCTGGGGTCTGGTAGGCGCCTTCGTGGCGGAACAGGCGCGGAATCCGGTCCTGGCCTTCACCGCCCTGGGCGCCGCCTTCCTCCTGGTCGTCGTCGCCGTCATCCTCGTCTTCAGCCTGAAACGCGGGATCGAGCGTCCTCATTGAACTGTTGGGATCGCGCCGGGCTGACAGGAGGCTCAGACCCGGCTAGAAGCCCCGCCCATGAGCGCTCCGCAAAAGACCACCGCTGAACTGGCCGCTGAATACGGTCTGGCTCCGAACGAGTATCAGGTCCTGCTGGACCGGCTGGGCCGAGAGCCCAACCATGTCGAGCTGGGCGTCTTCTCGGTGATGTGGTCCGAGCACTGCTCCTACAAATCCTCCAAGAAGCAGCTGATGAAGTTCCCGGTCACGGGACCGCGCGTCATCTGCGGCCCGGGCGAGAACGCCGGGGTCATCGACATCGACGACGGCGACGCCTGCATCTTCAAGATGGAGAGCCACAACCACCCCTCCTATATCGAGCCCTATCAGGGCGCGGCGACGGGCGTGGGCGGCATCATGCGCGACGTCTTCACCATGGGCGCCCGCCCGGTGGCCCTGCTGAACGCCCTGCGCTTTGGCGAGCCCAGCCACGAGAAGACCAGGCATCTGGTCAAGGGCGTGGTCAGCGGCATCGGCGGCTACGGCAACTGCGTCGGCGTGCCGACGGTCGCCGGCGAGACCAATTTCCACAAGGGCTACAACGGCAACATCCTAGTCAACGCCATGTGCGTGGGCATCGCCAAGGCCGATGAGATCTACTATTCGGCCGCGCCGGAAGCAGGCCATGACGTGGTTTACTTCGGCTCCAAGACGGGCCGCGACGGCATCCACGGCGCCACCATGTCCTCGACCGAGTTCGACGACGAATCGGAATCGAAGCGCCCCACCGTCCAGGTCGGCGATCCGTTCGCCGAGAAGCTGCTGATCGAGGCCACGCTGGAGCTGATGGCCTCGGGCGCCGTCGCCGCCATCCAGGACATGGGCGCGGCGGGTCTGACCTCTTCATCCGTCGAGATGGCGGGCAAGGGCGGCGTCGGCGTCGAACTGGACCTCAACAAGGTGCCCCAGCGCGAAGTGGGCATGACCGCCTATGAGATGATGCTGTCGGAAAGCCAGGAGCGGATGCTGGCGGTCCTCAAGCCCGGCTTCGAGGACGACGGCTATCGCATCTTCCAGAAGTGGGGTCTGGACTTCGCCGTCATCGGCAAGACGACGGACACCGGCCATCTGGTGCTGAAGCATCACGGCGAGGTGGTCTGCGACGTGCCGCTGGCACCGCTGTTCGACGACGCCCCCCTGTACGACCGTCCCTGGGTCCAGCCTGAGCTGCAACCGCGCCTCGACCCGTCGGACGTTCCCGCCCCCGAGAGCTGGAACGACGCGGTGATCAAGGTCATCGCCTGCCCCGACATGGCCTCCAAGCGCTGGATCTGGGAACAGTACGACCGTCACGTCATGGCCGACACGCTGCAGGACTCGTCGACCGGCGCCGACGCCGGCGTGGTCCGCGTCCACGGCACGGACAAGGGTCTGGCCGTCACCAGCGACTGCACCCCGCGCTATGTCCAGGCCGACCCCTATGAAGGCGGCAAGCAGGCCGTGGCCGAGGCCTGGCGCAACCTGACGGCCGTGGGTTCGCGTCCCATCGCCATCACCGACAATCTGAACTTCGGCAACCCGCAGCGCCCCGAGATCATGGGCCAGATCGTCCGCGCCACCGACGGCATGGCCGAGGCCTGCCGCGAGCTGGACTTCCCCGTCGTGAGCGGCAACGTCAGCCTCTATAACGAGACCAACGGCGTCGCCATTCCGCCGACCCCGACGGTCGGCGCGGTCGGCCTGCTGAGCAACTATGACGTCGTGACCAGCTTCAGCGGCATGGCCGAGGGCGATGTCCTGGTCCTGATCGGCGAGACGGTCGGCGAGCTGGGCTCGTCCATCTATCTGCGCGAGGTTCTGGGCCGTGAAGAAGGCGCCCCGCCGCCGGTCAACCTGAAGCTGGAACGCAAGACCGGCGACTTCGTGCGCGGTCTGATCGAGGCTGGCGAACTGACCGTGGTCCACGACCTGTCCGACGGCGGACTGGTCGGCGCCGCCGCCGATCTGGCCCTGGCATCCGACGTCGGCATCGAACTGAACGCCTCCAGCGCTGCGCACGCCCACGCCTTCCTGTTCGGCGAAGACCAGGCCCGCTATCTGGTCGCCGTGGCCGACGCCGCCCCCCTGCTGGCGCAAGCCAAGGACGCCGGGCTGCACGCCTCGGTCGTCGGCGTGGCCAAGGGTCGCGACTTCGCCTCGTCGGGGCCGAAGGGCGAGCTGTACCGCATCCCCGTCGACCACCTGCGCGAGATCCACGAAAGCTGGATGCCGAACTGGATCGAGGGCTGATGCGCGCAAGGGCGCGGATTGGCGCCGTCGCTCTCGTCGTCGCCAGCGCGGCCCTCACGGCCGCCTGCGACATCGAGGGCGGCGACCCGGTCCAGCACGCCCTGCGCGACGCCTCCGCCGCCCGGCACGCGGCGGCGCTGAAGACCACTGAGGAAGAACAGGCGGCCGCCGCGCGGCGCGCCTCCGTTCAACCGGCCACAGCCCCCGTCGACGAGCTTTCGCGCCTGATCGCCGCGCGCCGTCAGGCCGTCGCGGACACCCGCGCCCTGCTCGCCGCCACCACCGACCCCGCGCTCAAGGCCCAACTGACCGGCGACCTGAAGGCCGAGGAAGGCCGGTTGCGGGCGCTGGAGGCGCGGCAGGCGGCCCAATAGGTCCGAACGCCCTTCCTTTCGGCGCCATCGTCAACACATATGGATCGATCCTGAGAAGGAGCGATCATGACCGCCGCCGCGCCGACTGCCCCATTCCGGCCCTGGACGCCGCCGCGCCGGACGCGGCCGCTGCCCTTCCTGTCCTTCTTGTGGCAGAGCTGGCGCGATCCCCTGCTGATCTGGTCCGAGCGGCATTTCACCGAACCGCAGCTTTACGGCAAGGGACCAATGGGGACGGTGATGGTGGTCAGCCATCCCGAGGGCGTGCGCCACGTCCTGACCGAAAACGCCTCCAATTATGAGAAGGGCGCCTTGCAGCGCCGGGTTCTGGGCCCGCTGCTGGCCGAAGGGCTGCTGCTGACCGAGGGGGACGTCTGGCGGCGCGCCCGGCGCATCCTGGCCCCTCTGTTCACCCCCGCCCGCACGGCCAAGACGGCCCGCCGCATGGCCCAGGTCTGCGCCGCCCGGGTCGCGGGATGGAAGCTGGACTACGGCGCGCGAGTGCTGAACATCGACAGCGAGATGTCGGGCCTGACCTTCGACATCCTGTCGGCAGCCCTGTTCTCGGACGAACTGGCGGGCGACGCCAAGGGCTTCGAGCAGGCGTTGAACCGCTATCTCAGCATCGGGGCGCGCATCGACCCGCTGGACGTGATCAACGCCCCCGGCTGGATCCCGCGCCTGGGCCGCACCGCCAGCTATGGCTCGGCGCGCTTCTTCGAGGAAAGGGTGGCGTCACTGGTCGCCGCCCGGCGCAAACGGATGGAGGCCGGCGAGGCCGCCCCCGACGATCTGCTGACCGCGCTGCTGGCCGCGCGCGACGAGACCGATGGAGCCGCCCTGACCGACCGCGAGGTGGCGGCCAACATCCTGACCTTCATCCTGGCGGGGCATGAGACGACGGCCCGGACCCTCGGCTGGACCCTGCACCTGATCTCGCGCAGCCCCGAGGTCGCGGCCCGGCTGAAGACCGAGGCCGACGCCTTTGACCCCGCCCAAGACGACTGGGCCGCGCGCCTGCCCTGGACGCGGGCGGCGATCGAGGAGGCCATGCGCCTGTTCCCGCCCGCTCCGACCCTGATGCGGCTGGCGCTCAAGCCCGACGTGATCGGCGGTCAGGCGATCGAGGCCGGCACCGCCGTCATCATCTCGCCGTGGATCCTGCATCGCCACGAGACGTTGTGGGAGGAACCCGACGCCTTCCGCCCCGAACGCTTCCTGCCCGAGAACCGCAAGGCCATCGACCGCTACGCCTACATCCCCTTCAGCGCCGGGCCGCGCGTCTGCATCGGCGCCGCCTTCGCCCTACAGGAAGCGATGATCGCGCTCGTGACCATCCTGCACGGCGCCGAGGTCGAGGCCATCACCCCCGTCGAGCCGCGCCCCACCCACCAGATCACCCTGCGCAGCCGCCAACCGATGCGGCTGAGGCTGCGGGCGCGACGGGGCTAGCCCCTCTCCTCCGTCATCCTCGGGCTTGACCCGAGGATCGAGCGCAGCGGCCCGCTCACCCTTCCAGATGTCGCGCAGGCGGACGGTCCGATCCCCGGGTCAAGCCCGAGGATGACGGCGTGGGGTTTCAGACCTGCGGGATGGCCTGGCTCAGTCGCCCGCCGACGCGGATGGCTTCGACGCGGATGGCCAGACCCGTGCGGTCGTCGGTCTCGACGAAGACGCCGCAGATGGTGGCCGGGCCGCTGGCGGGGACGTAGCGCCCACCCGACAGGCGGGTGGTGAAGCGGCGCAGCGGCTCTTCCTTGTCGTTGCCGATCACCGAGTCATAGTCGCAGCAACCGCCGGCGTCGGTCTGATAGGCCGTGCCGTGGGGCAGGATCTGGGCGTCGGCGGTCGGGACGTGGGTGTGGGTGCCGACCACCAGGCTGGCGCGGCCGTCGCAGAAATGGCCCATGCCCATCTTCTCGCTGGTCGCCTCGGCGTGCATGTCGACGATGACGGCGTCGGCGACGACGCCCAGAGGCGCGGCCTCCAACTCGCGCTCCACAGCGCCGAACGGGTCGTCCATCGGGTCCATGTGAATCCGGCCCAGGACGTTGATGACCAGCACCCGGCGGCCGTCGGCGGTGATGAAGACATCGGCGCCGCGTCCCGGCGCGTCCATCATGCGCGGATAGTTGGCGGGACGGATCAGGCGCGGCTCGCGCACGATATAGGTCAGGGCCTCGCGCTGGTCCCAGCTGTGGTTGCCCAGGGTCAGGACGTCGGCCCCGGCGGCGAAAATCTCGCGCGCCGTGTTCTCGGTGATGCCGAAACCGCCCGCGGCGTTTTCGGCGTTGACCACCACGAAATCCAGTTTGAGGTCGCGCCTCAGCCCCGGAAGATGGTCCGAAAGTCCATCGCGCCCGGACTTGCCGACCACGTCACCAAAAAATGCCAGTCTCATTGGAAGGCTCTATAGCCCTTCTCAGTCAGAACGCCATGCAGGCGCATGTCATGCGGCTCCAGAGCCAGGCGTTCGACCTCTTGCCCGGCATAGGCGAAGCCGACGCGCATAGCGTCCGGCAGGCTCGCAAAAGTCCGGTCGTAATAGCCGCCCCCCTGCCCCAGCCGTCCGCCGTGAGCGTCGAAGGCCAGCAGCGGCGCCAGGATCAGGTCGGGAACGACGATCTCGCTCAGCGGCAGAGGCGCGGGGCATCCTGCGGCGTCCAACTCCAGCGGCTCGCCCGGCGTCCAGGCGCGAAAGATCATGGCGGCGTCGCGTTCGACCACCACCGGCAGGCACAGGCGGCGGCCCACCTGATGCAGGGCGACAGCCAGGGCGTCCGCATCCAGTTCCGAGCCCATGGCGCGATAGAGGGCGACGGTCGCGCCGGGCGGCAGGGCCTCGGCGTGACCCGCCGCACGCTCGGCGGCCTCGGGGTCGACCTCGGCCAGTCGCTTGCGCAGCGCGCGCATGGAGGAGCGGAGTTCGTGTTTGGAGGTCATGGGGCTTCTCTACACCAGCGGTGCCTGTCTTTCCTCCCCACTCTGTGGGGAGGAGGACCGCGTAGCGGTGGAGGGGGCGGCGTAGACGGATGACGCCGCGTCGCCCCCTCCGTCTCGTCGGCTACGCCGTCGATCCACCTCCCCATTCGCTCCGCGAACAGGGAGGAAGAAGCTTCCGCGCTCAAGCAGCAAGCCCCCGCGGGGCGAGCGATAGCGCACTAAGAATGATGGGGTGGCGGCGCCGCAAGAGCCGTGAAGAACGTTTAAATCCTCTCGACCTGGGTAGCCAGGTGGGCTCCGTGTGACCAAGCCCTCGAGCCCGGTCAGGGACAGATCCCTTTGAGTGAATTAAGGTCAGAAGGAAATGTTGTCTTCGACGTGAGCCGCAGCAGGACCCGCCGTCGAACAAGATAGGCGTTCCGAGGCGTTTCAACAATGGCGAACCACCGCCCGTCGTCCCGGAAAGCACGCAGCGCTTATCCGGGACCGCAAGAAAAGCGGCGTCCTGGGCGGCCCCGGCTCTTGGCTAGGCTGCGGCCGGGATGTCGGTTGGGGACGATCAGATCGTCTGACAGATCTTCTCGATCCGCGCCGCCACGGCGTTCAGGGCTTCGGCCACGCCGTCGCTGGCGGGCGGCGGCGGAGCCTTGACCGGGCCGTTCTGCGGCGCCGGGCCTTCGCCGTTCTCGAGCCTTTGGCGCGCCTCGTGCAGTTCGTCGGCCAGCATCAGCGCGGCCATCAGGAACAGACGCAGGTCGCCGACATGGCCCACGTCGCCGGAAATCTGGCGCACATGGCTGTCGAACTGTCTGGCCAGGATGCGGACGCGCTCTTCCTGACCGTCGGCGCAACCCACGGCATAGGGACGGCCGTTAACATCGACTGTGACGGTCGCCATCAGCGGGCCTCCTGTTCGGCCAGAACGTCGCGCACGGCCTCGGCGGCGCGGCCCAGGACCTCGGCGGCGTCACGGCCCGCGGCCTCCAGTTCGGCGATCCGCACCAGGTCGGCGACGTTCGACGGGCGCGGCGCAAACAGGTCGTCGTCGGTGATGGCGGGGGCGGTGGCCGGACGCGCCTTCAGCTCCAGCACCTTGCGTTCCAGCAGGGCCAGGGCCTTGTCGATGCGTGTCTTTGCGGCCGTCACGGCGTCCATTGGGGTCCTTTCATCCAGATTCCGTATAGAACCTGTGCGCACGTCGGGGTAAAGCGGCGCCGCCCCGCTATATCCTGTTTCCTGAGGAAAGGTCTCGCCATGACCGACGCTCTCGCCGCATTCGCCAAGCCTTCGCCCAAGCAGATGGCCGACGCCATCCGCGTCCTGGCCATGGACGGGGTTGAAAAGGCCAAGAGCGGCCACCCCGGCATGCCGATGGGCATGGCCGACGTCGCCACCGTCCTCTACTCGAAATTCCTCAAGTTCGACGCCAGCCGCCCCGACTGGGCCGACCGCGACCGCTTCATACTGTCGGCCGGCCACGGCTCGATGCTGATCTACAGCCTGCTGCACCTGACGGGCTACAAGGACGCGACCAGGGAACAGCTGGAAAACTTCCGTCAGTGGGGCGCCAAGACCGCCGGCCACCCGGAATACGGTCACATGACCGGCATCGAGACGACCACCGGCCCCCTGGGTCAGGGCATCGCCAACTCGGTCGGCTTCGCCCTGGCGGAACGCCATCTGGCCGCACGCTTCGGCGACGATCTGGTCGACCACCGCACCTGGGTCATCGCCGGCGACGGCTGCCTGATGGAAGGCGTGTCGCAGGAAGCCATCGCCCTGGCTGGCCGTCTGAAGCTGAACAAGCTGTGCGTCCTGTGGGACGACAACGAAATCACCATCGACGGCAAGGTGTCCCTGTCGGACGCCACCGACCAACTGGCCCGCTTCAAGGCCTCAGGCTGGGCGGTCAAGGCCATCGACGGCCACGACCACGGCGCCATCAAGAAAGCCCTGGCCTGGGCCACCAAGCAGTCCAAGCCGAGCCTGATCGCCTGCAAGACCAAGATCGGCAAAGGCGCCGCCACCATGGAAGGCAGCCACAAGACCCACGGCGCGGCCTTGGGCGCCGCCGAGATCGCCGCCACCCGTCTGGGCCTGAAGTGGACGCACGCGCCCTTCGAACTGCCTGAAGGCATCCAGAAGGCCTGGGCCAAGGTCGGCAAGCAGGGCGCCAAGGCCCGCAAGTCGTGGGAAGCCCACCTGCTGAACCACGCCCAGCGCGACGACTTCACCCGCGCCATGGCCGGCGACCTGCCGGACGGCGCCTTCGAGGTTCTGGACGCCAAGCTGAAGGAACTGGTCTCGACCCAGCCCGCCCTGGCCACGCGCCAGTCGTCGGGCGAGGCGCTGGAGACGGTGTTCAACGCCATCCCCGAACTAATCGGCGGCTCGGCCGACCTGACCGGTTCGAACAACACCTTCGTCAAGAACACCCAGATCCTCGACACGCCCGACTACGCCGGTCGTTACGTCAACTGGGGTGTCCGCGAGCACGGCATGGCCTCGGCCATGAACGGCATGGCCCTGCACGGCGGCGTCATTCCCTACGCCGGCACCTTCATGGTCTTCTCGGACTACAGCCGCCCGGCGATCCGCCTGGCGGCCCTGATGGGCGTGCGCGTGGTCCACGTCCTGACCCACGACAGCATCGGTCTGGGCGAAGACGGCCCGACGCACCAACCGGTCGAGCACCTGGCGGCGCTTCGCGCCATCCCGAACCTGATGGTCTTCCGCCCCGCCGACACGGTCGAGGCCCTGGAGTGCTGGCAGGTCGCCCTGCAGCACAAGAAGACGCCGTCGGCCATGTGCCTGTCGCGTCAGAAGACCCCGGCGATCCGTCTGACCGACGCGGGCGAGAACCTGTCGCGCAAGGGCGCCTATGAGCTGAAGGCCGCCAACGGCGAGGCGAAAGTCACCCTGTTCGGCACCGGCACCGAAGTCGCCCTGGCGCTGAAGGCCGCCGAAACGCTGGAAGCCGAAGGCGTGCCCACCCGCGTCGTCTCGGTCCCCTGCTTCGAACTGTTCGAGCAGCAGCCCAAGGCCTATCAGGACGCCGTCATCGGTCGCGGCACCGTCCGCGTCGCCGTGGAAGCCGCGATCAAGCAGGGCTGGGAACGCTTCATCGGCGAGGACGGCGGCTTCGTCGGCATGTCGTCCTTCGGCGCCTCGGCCCCGGCCGAAGTCCTCTACCGCGAGTTCGGCATCACCGCCGAGGCCGTGGTCGAAGCGGCCAAGGCGCGGCTTTAACCCGACTTCCTTCTCCCCTTGAGGGAGAAGGCCCTCAAGCAGCCTCAGGCGTTAGCGCGCTAAAAATCCTTCTCCCCTTGCGGGAGAAGGTGGTCTGCGAAGCAGATCGGATGAGGGGTGTCGGCGCACCCCTCATAAGACTGTTCCAATCGGCGGCCTGACATTGGAAAGGGCGCCGCCGTCACCCCTCATCCGGGTCGCGCTGCGACCCACCTTCTCCCTCAAGGGGAGAAGGAAGCGGAGACGATCATGCGCATCGGCACCCCTCTCACCGACAACGCCACCCGCGTCATGCTGCTCGGCTCGGGCGAGCTGGGCAAGGAGGTGGCGATCGAGCTGCAGCGTCTGGGCGCCGAGGTGATCGCGGTCGACCGCTATCCCAACGCCCCGGCCATGCAGGTGGCGCACCGCAGCCACGTCATCCCGATGACCGATCCGCAGGTGCTGAACGGCCTCATCATGGCCGAGGCTCCGCACATCATCGTGCCCGAGATCGAGGCCATCGCCACCGAGGTGCTGGCGGCCATCGAGGCGGCGGGCATGGCGCGGGTCATCCCGACCGCCCGTGCGACCCAGTTGACCATGAACCGCGAGGGCATCCGTCGCCTGGCCGCCGAAGAGCTGGGCCTGCCGACCAGCCCCTACGCCTTTGCAGGCAGCGCCGAAGAACTGGCGGCGGGCGCGGAGACCGTCGGCTTCCCCTGCTTCGTCAAGCCGGTCATGTCCTCGTCGGGCAAGGGCCAGTCCTATGTCGAGAGCGCCGACGCCGTCGCCGACGCCTGGACCTACGCGGAAAGCTCCGGCCGGGTCGCGGGCGGGCGGGTCATCGTCGAGGGCCGCATCGACTTCGACTATGAGATCACCCTGCTGACCGTCCGGTCGCTGCGCGACGGCGCGGTGCGGACCGACTTCTGCGCCCCCATCGGCCACCGCCAGCAGAAGGGCGACTATGTCGAAAGCTGGCAGCCGCAGATCATGAGCGAGGCCGCGCTGAAGGCGGCGCAGGACATCGCCGGCAAGGTCACCGACGCTCTGGGCGGTCTCGGCGTCTTCGGCGTCGAACTGTTCGTGACGGGCGACCGGGTCTGGTTCTCCGAGGTCTCGCCGCGCCCGCACGACACCGGACTGGTGACGCTGGCCACGCAGACCATGAGCGAGTTCGCCCTGCACGCCCGCGCCATCCTGGGCCTGCCGGTGGACGTGTCTCTGCGCGAACCCGGCGCCAGCGCCGTCATCTACGGCGGCATGGAGGCCGAGGGCGTCATGTTCGAGGGCGTGGCCGAGGCCCTGTCCGTTCCGACCGCCGACCTGCGGCTGTTCGGCAAGCCCGAAGCGTTCGAGCGTCGCCGCATGGGCGTGGCCCTGGCCCGCGGCGCCGACACCGATCAGGCCCGCCAACGCGCGACCGAAGCGGCGGGCAAGGTGCGGGTGGTTAGACCGTAAATTCCCCTCTCCCCTTGCGGGAGAAGGTGGACGGCGAAGCCGGACGGATGAGGGGTCGCATCGCCCTGGCCGTCGCCCTTGGCGCGCGCCGTCGCGAGACCCCTCATCCGGCCCTGACGGGCCACCTTCTCCCGCAAGGGGAGAAGGGCGAGACTCGTCTTCGACTTTAGTCGATTGGCGCCGATGGTCGTTCCGGTCCAGAAAAGGTCAAAGGTCGCATCCCCAGCCGACCGGAGGACCGTTCGTCATGGGCAAGCTCAGGACCGCGCTGATATTCGGCGCCATCGCCATACTCGGGGCCGTCGCCCTCGCGGTCATCGCCCTGCATCAGGGCGAGAGCATCAGCGCGGTCTGGATCGTGATCGCGGCGGTCTGCGTCTACGCCATCGCCTATCGCTTCTACGCCCGCTACCTGGCCGGCAAGGTCATGGGGCTCAACGCCGCCCGGCCCACCCCGGCCCAGCGGCATAACGACGGCATGGACTATGTGCCGACGCCAAGAAACGTCCTGTTCGGCCACCATTTCGCGGCCATCGCGGGCGCAGGGCCGCTGGTCGGGCCGGTGCTGGCGGCGCAGATGGGCTATCTGCCCGGCGTGCTGTGGATCCTGATCGGCGCGGTTTTGGCGGGGGCGGTGCAGGACATGATGGTCCTGTTCATGTCCACCCGCCGCGACGGCCGTTCGCTGGGCGACATGATCCGTACCGAAATGGGCCCTGTCCCCGGCATCATCGCCCAGGTCGGCGTGCTGATGATCATGGTCATCATCCTGGCCGTGCTGGCCCTGGTGGTGGTCAAGGCCCTGGCCGAAAGCCCGTGGGGCACCTTCACCGTCGCCGCCACTATCCCCATCGCCATCTTCATGGGTCTCTACACCCGCTATCTACGGCCCGGCCGCGTCGGCGAGGTCTCGGTCGTCGGCGTGGTCCTGCTGGTCCTGGCCATCATCGGCGGCGGCCATGTGGCGGCCGATCCCTTCTGGGGGCCGGCCTTCACCCTGACAGGCACGACGCTGGCCCTGGCCATGATGGCCTATGGCTTCATCGCCTCGGTCATTCCGGTCTGGCTGCTGCTGGCCCCGCGCGACTACCTGTCCACCTTCCTCAAGATCGGCGCCATCCTGGCCCTGGCCATCGGCATCCTGATCGTGCGCCCGCACATCCAGATGCCGGCCATCACCCCCTTCATCGACGGCTCGGGGCCGGTCTTCTCGGGCGCCCTCTTCCCCTTCCTGTTCATCACCATCGCCTGTGGGGCCGTCTCGGGCTTCCACGCTCTGATCTCCTCGGGCACCACGCCCAAGTTGCTGGAGAATGAGAACCAGATCCCGCTGATCGGCTACGGCGCCATGCTGTGCGAGAGCTTCGTGGCCATCATGGCCCTGATCGCGGCCACGGTTCTGGACCCGGCCGTCTATTTCGCCATGAACAGCCCCGCCGCCGTCATCGGCACGGACGCCGCCTCGGCCGCCGCCGCCGTGGCCCAGTGGGGCTTCCACATCACCCCGGCCGAGCTGGAAACCATCGCCCGTCAGGTCGGCGAGCACACCATCCTGTCGCGCGCGGGCGGCGCCCCGACGCTGGCGGTCGGCATGGCCCACATCCTGTCCAAGGTGATCGGCGGCGAGGCCATGATGGCCTTCTGGTATCACTTCGCCATCCTGTTCGAGGCCCTGTTCATCCTGACCACGGTCGACGCCGGCACACGCGTCTGCCGTTTCATGATCCAGGACCTCATGGGCGTGGCCGTGCCTAAGATGCGCGACACCCACTCCTGGACCGCCAACATCATCGCCACGGCGCTGACCGTCGGGGCCTGGGGCTATTTCCTCTATCAGGGCGTGGTCGATCCGCTGGGCGGCATCAACACCCTGTGGCCCCTGTTCGGCATCGCCAATCAGATGCTGGCCGCCGTGGCCCTGATCCTCGGCACGGTCGTCCTGTTCAAGATGAAACGCGAGCGGTTCGCCTGGGTGACAATGGTTCCGGCCTTCTGGCTGCTGGTCTGCACCCTGACGGCGGGCTTCCAGAAACTGTTCCACCCCGACGTGCGGGTCGGCTTCCTGGCCCACGCTCGCAAATACAGCGAGGCGGCGGCGAACGGCGAGCTTCTGGCCCCGGCCAGGACCGCCGCGGACATGGGCCGGATCGTCATGAACGACTACGTCAACTCGGTGCTCACGGCGGGCTTCCTGTTCGTGGTCCTGACCATGGTGGTCTATGGCGTCACCGCCTGCCTCAAGGCCTATCGCAACAACCGGCCCACCGTGCAGGAAACCCCGGCCGCACACGAACTGACGCTGGAAGATCAGGCCATGGATGCGGCCCGTGGCTAGGCTCCAGCCCCCCGCGGCCCCAGCCGATCTGGTCTGCCTGTGCCGCGAGGCCGTGGTGCGGTGGGGCAAGGACGCCCGCCGCACCGCCAATCTGATGATCGGCCAGCCGGACTATGACGCCTATGTCGCCCATGCGAAGGCCACCCACCCCGACCAGCCGCCGCTGGACCGCACCGCCTTCTTCCGCTTGCACGAACAAAGGCGGTTCGGCGGCTCAGGCGGCTTCCGCTGCTGCTGAGCCGGGAACTTCCCGCCGGGCGCCGACGGCCCCGACGGCGGCGTCCAGCGCTGGATCGCGACGGGCGCGACGGTCCTGGGGACTGGTCTCCGCCTCCAGATCCGGCGTGACGCCCCGTTTCTCCAGCCGCACTCCGCCGACAGTAACGAAATCGAAGCGGCTGAGGATCATCCGGCCGCCATCGGGCAATTTGGCCTCCTGTGCGATCAGCACCGCGCCCGCCGTCTTGCGCCCCACGATCAACGCCCGCCCGGCTTCCTGAAGCGCCGCCGGGGTCAGCTCGGCCGCGCTGCTGCTGTTCGCATCGACCAGCACGACCACCTGGTTCGTCGCCGGTCGGCGCAAGCCCCCGCATCCGCCGCCTGTCCGCATCACCCTATGCCGCCCTGACCGCGCCGTCTGCGTGGCCCAGGTCCGTCCGCGCGGCAGGAAGCAGGACAGGACTGCGTCCGCCTCGGACATATGCCCCCCGGGATTGCTCCTTAAGTCCAGTATGACTGCGTCGCCCTCGGGAATGGCGGCCAACTGCTCGCCCATCCAGCGGCCAAGTCCCGGAAGGAAGGCGGCTATGGTCAACACGGCTACGCCCGGCCGCGTCCGGTCGGCGATGAACAGCGGCAGCGGTTCCATTATGCGCGGCGTCAGGGTGATCTCGCGACGCACGCCGTCGTCGTCCAGAAGGCCCAGACGCACCGGCTGGCCATCGGCCACCTCCCGATCCAGCGCCCAGCTTTCGTCGTCCACGTCGGCCAGGACCCAGCCCGGCATGACCCCCGCAGCCTCGGCTGGCGATCCGGCCCGCACCTGTTCGATGCGCCAAGCGCCGCTGTCCTGCAGGGCTACCGTCACGCCCATGACCGCCCGGCTCTGGCGCGCTGCGTCCTGCCGCCGGGCCGCGGCCGGATCCATGACATTGGCGTGGGAGTCGTCCAGCAGCCGCATCATTGAGCGCACGGCGTCGTAAAGCTCGCGGTCGTTGATTGCCGCCAGCGCCTTCGGCCGCCACTCGTCGCCCGCAGCATCCCAGTCCACGCCATGCAAGTCGGGGTCATAGTAGCGATCGCGGACTTCTTTCCACACGCCGTCGAAGACACGGGCGTTCATCTCCGCGCGCTCTATCGGGGTCGCCGCCGAAACGACGGCGACGGTCGGAACCGACGCTTGCTGCACACGCGCCGCCGCGGGCGCGCCAGTTCCGACGAGCAGGGCTGAAACGGCCAGGATGCAAAGGCGAACGGATGGCGTCATAATCTCAGGATAGCCGATCCGCCGCCGATGAGGACCCTAGCCGTTACACCCGATCACACCTTGTTAACGCGGCGGGGTTGAATCACGACGCCGATCGTCCGAGTAAGGCATCCAATCAAAACGCCCTGCTCAGGAGACCTCCCCCATGACCGTTCGCGTCGCCATTAACGGCTTCGGCCGCATCGGCCGCCTTGTGCTTCGCTCGATCATCGAGCATGGCCGCACGGACATCGAGGTCGTGGCGATCAACGACCTGGGCCCGGTCGAGACCAACGCCCACCTGCTGCGCTATGACTCGGTGCACGGCCGCTTCCCCGGCACCGTGACCTCGGGCGCCGACTGGATCGATGTCGGCACGGGCAAGATCAAGGTCACCGCCGAGCGCGACCCGGCCAACCTGCCGCACGCCGAACTGAAGGTCGACATCGCCTTCGAGTGCACCGGCATCTTCACCTCCAAGGACAAGGCCTCGGCCCACCTGAAGGCCGGCGCCAAGCGCGTCCTGGTCTCGGCCCCCGCCGACGGCGCCGACAAGACCATCGTCTTCAAGGTCAACCATGAGACCCTGACCGCCGACGACATCATCGTCTCGAACGGTTCGTGCACCACCAACGCCCTGGCCCCGGTGGCCAAGGTGCTGAACGACCTGTTCGGTATCGAGCGTGGCTACATGACCACCATCCACGCCTACACCGGCGACCAGCCCACGCTGGATACGATGCACAAGGACCTGTACCGCGGCCGCGCCGCCGCCCTCAGCATGATCCCGACCTCGACCGGCGCCGCCAAGGCCCTGGGCCTGGTCCTGCCGGAACTGAAAGGCAAGCTGGACGGCTCGTCGATCCGCGTCCCGACCCCGAACGTCTCGGTCGTCGACCTGAAGGTCGTCGCCGGTCGTGAAGTCACCGTCGAGGAAATCAACGCCGCTCTGCAAGCCGCCGCCGACGGCGCCATGAAGGGCGTCCTGGCCACGACGACCGACCCGCTGGTCTCGGTCGACCTGAACCACATCGCGGCTTCGTCCACCGCCGCCCTGCCGCAAACGCAGGTCGTCGACGGCAAGCTGGCCCGCGTCCTGACCTGGTACGACAACGAGTGGGGCTTCGCGACCCGCATGGCCGACACCGCCCTGGTGATGGCGAAGCTGATCTAAAAGACGAAACGCTGGGCCCTCTCCCACTGGGAGAGGGCTTGAGCGCCCAAGAGCCGAAGGCGATTGGTCGCGCGAAAGGGTGAGGGTCGGCGGCCATGACTGTGGAACGCACCATCTTCGCCCGCACGCTTCGGCAAAAATCCCGCCTCGCCTAACAACGCGTCTGGATCTCGCTGCGAGGCGGCAAGATCGACGGCCACAAGTTCCGTCGCCAGCATCCGATCGGTCGTTACGCCGCGGATTTCGCCTGCGACCGATTGAAGCTGCTGATCGAGATCGACGGCGGGGTCCACGATAGCGACGAAGCCGCGACCAGCGATCACCTGCGACAGACCGAACTGGAAGCCCTGGGCTGGACGGTTCTCCGCTTCACCAACCCTCAGGCGCTGAGCGAACCCGAACTTACCGTCACCGCCGTTCGTGGACACGCGCGCTTGATTGCGCCCTGACCACGGCTTACGCCGACTGCAACGTCCGACCCTCATCCGGCCCTGCGGGCCACCTTCTCCCACAGGGAGAAGGAAGACCTGGAACTACTCCCATGACCTTCCGCACCCTCGACGACGCCGCTGACCTGTCCGGACAGACCGCTCTGGTCCGCGTGGACTTCAACGTGCCGATGGAGGGCGGCAAGGTCACCGACGACACCCGCCTGAAGGCGGCCCTGCCGACCATTCACCGGCTGCGTGAAGCTGGCGCCAAGGTGGTGCTGCTGGCCCACTTCGACCGGCCCAAGGGCGAGCGCGTCCCGTCGATGAGCCTGCGCCCCGTGGTCGAGCCGCTGGAACTGCTGCTGCACGGCCCCGTCCGCTTCGCCGACGACTGCGTGGGTGATGAGGCCAAGGCCGCTGTCGCCGACCTCGACGCGGGCGGCGTGCTGCTGCTGGAAAACGTCCGCTTCCACAAGGGCGAGGAAAAGAACGACCCCGCCTTCGCCGCCCAGTTGGCGGAGTTGGGCGACCTCTACGTCAACGACGCCTTCTCGGCCGCGCACCGCGCCCATGCCTCGACTGAGGGTCTGGCCCGCCTCCTGCCCGCCTACGCCGGCGAGGCGATGAAGCGCGAGCTGTCGGCGCTGGACGCTGCCCTCGGCAATCCGCAGAAGCCGGTGATCGGCATCGTCGGCGGCGCCAAGGTCTCGACCAAGCTGGACCTGCTGAAGAACCTGGTCGCCAAGCTGGACTACCTGGCCATCGGCGGCGGCATGGCCAACACCTTCCTGCACGCCCAGGGCGTCGATGTCGGCGGTTCGCTGTGCGAGAAGGACCTGGCCGACACCGCGCTCGAGATCATCGAGGAAGCCCGTCAGAAGGGCTGCGAACTGCTGCTGCCGGTCGACGTCGTGGTGGCCAAGACGGTCAAGCCGGGCGTGGAATCGGGCGTTCGCGCCCTGGACCGCATCGCCGCCGACGACCTGATCCTGGACGCCGGCCCTGAAACCGTCGCCCGTCTGGCCCGCGCCATGGACCTGTCCAAGACCCTGATCTGGAACGGCCCGCTCGGCGTGTTCGAGGTCCCGCCCTTCGACAAGGCCACCGTGGCCGCCGCCCAGCACGCCGCCGAACTGGCCAAGGCCGGCAAGCTGGTCGCCGTGGCCGGCGGCGGCGACACGGTCGCGGCCCTGAACCACGCCGGGACCGCTGACGACATGACCTTCGTCTCCACCGCCGGCGGCGCCTTCCTGGAATGGATGGAGGGCAAGGTGCTTCCGGGCGTCGAGGCGTTGCGCGTCTAAGACCATTTCCCGCTGGCGGGAGCCGCCTTCCTCTTTCCTCCCCATTTCATGGGGAGGTGGCGCGGCGCGTTTGCGCCGTGACGGAGGGGGCGGCGCGACGGAAGACGGCAAGAGGCTCAAAATGGCGAAGGGCGGCGTCGCCCCCTCCACCACTTCGTGGTCCCCCTCCCCATTTCATGGGGAGGAAAGGTGCATCCTTCTCCCACAAGGGGAGAAGGACCCCCACCTGTAACCCGGCGTGACTTCCCCGCCCCTTCGGGCTAAAGCCTGAGCAAAATAATACCGGTTCAGGAGACTACTCATGGCGCGCATCACGCTGCGACAGCTGCTCGATCACGCTGCGGAGAACGACTACGGCCTGCCCGCCTACAACATCAACAACATGGAACAGGGCCTGGCGATCATGGAGGCGGCGGACGCCGTCAACGCCCCGGTCATCATCCAGGCCTCGCGCGGCGCCCGCAGCTACGCCAACGACATCGTCCTGGCCAAGCTGATCGACGCCCTGGCCGAGCTCTATCCGCACATCCCCGTCTGCATGCACCAGGACCACGGCAACGGCCCGGCGACCTGCGCCACCGCCATCCAGTACGGCTTCACCTCGGTGATGATGGACGGCTCGCTGGAAGAAGACGCCAAGACGCCCGCCTCTTATGAATACAACGTCGACGTGACCCGTCGCGTCACCGAAATGGCCCACTCGTGCGGCGTCTCGGTCGAGGGCGAACTGGGCGTGCTCGGCTCGCTGGAAACCGGCATGGGCGAGGCCGAAGACGGCCACGGTTTCGAAGGCAAGCTGGACCACTCGGCCCTGCTGACCGACCCGGATCAGGCCGTCGACTTCGTCCGCGCCACCAAGGTCGACGCCCTGGCGATTGCGATGGGCACCAGCCACGGCGCCTACAAGTTCAGCCGCAAGCCGGACGGCGAAGTCCTGGCCATGAACGTGATCGAGGAAATCCACCGTCGCCTGCCCGACACCCATCTGGTCATGCACGGCTCGTCCTCGGTGCCTCAGGACCTGCAGGACATCATCAACGCCTACGGCGGCCAGATGCCCCAGACCTGGGGCGTGCCGGTCGAGGAAATCCAGCGCGGCATCAAGCACGGCGTTCGCAAGATCAACATCGACACCGACAATCGCATGGCCATGACCGGCGCCGTGCGCAAACTGCTGATGGAAAAGCCGGGCGAGTTCGACCCGCGCGCCTGGCTCAAGCCCGCCAAGGAAGCCATGCGCAAGCTGTGCATAGAGCGCTACCAGCAGTTCGGCTGCGAAGGTCAGGCGTCGAAGATCCGCCCCCTGTCCACCGCCCAGATGGCCAAGCGCTATGCCGCCGGCGAACTGGACCCGCACTTCGGCAAGTCGGCCACCCACGCAGCCTGACGCCTGCCCCCCTTGATCCTCCCCCGCTTGCGGGGGAGGGGGACCACGTAGTGGTGGAGGGGGCGGCAACAGACGCAGCGTTCAATGGGACGAGGCGACGCCAGACCTCGCCCCCTCCACCATGCTGCGCATGGTCCCCCTCCCCCGTTCCGCTACGCTGCTCGGGGGAGGATCAAGAGGCCGCAGCTTCACCAACTGCCGTAAAGCCCCATCAGGGCGCCGCGCACCGCCCGCGCCTCGATTTCGGCGTAGCGCAGCTCCTCCTCGGCCCGGCGCGCATCACGACGAGCATCCATGATCTCGCCCCGCACCTCGCGGATGCGGTCACGGATGCGCTGGCGCTGCTCGTCCGTCAGCCCCGACTGACGCAGTTCTCGCTGCTTGGCCTCCAGCTTGTCCTCGCGGTCGCTGATACGGCTGACGGCCGCGTTCAGCGCGCTCTCGGCCGAGGACACGGCCTGTTCGACGACATAGATCCGACGCCCGTCCTCATAGGCCGGCAGGAACCCAGCCTCCTCGGCCCGAGAACAGACCCCTCCATAGCTGTTGCCCTGACGCCCCTGCCGGAAGCCGCTCTCCCAGGTGCAGTAGGTCCGCAATCCGTCCTCGCGCGCCGACAGATAGGCGCTGGGGTTCGGCGCCGCCCCGTATTTGGCGCAGGCCTGCGCATGATCGTCCAGCCGGCTAGTGCGATAGCCCGACAGCCCGTCCTGATAGCCCTTCTCGCCCCAGGCGCCCGCCAGACACTGGTCCTTGCTCATGGTGGTGCAACCGGCCAATAGGGCGACGCCGGTCGCAGCGGCAGCGGCGGCGATCATCAGCTTCATGTCCATCTCCCCAACAGCTTGGCCGCAAGACTGGACGATTGACGACCCGCCGGGCAAGCCATGCTAGATCGCCCTATGGCCGATGAACCTTTGCTGACGGAAGACGACGACGCGGAAATTCTGGAGGCGCGCATCGACGCCCCCGGCGTCCGCCTGGACAAGGCCCTGGCCGCCGCCTTCCCCGCGCTGTCGCGCGCCCGCCTTCAGGCCCTGCTGGCCGAAGGCGCCGTCCGCCGCGACGGCCAACCTGTGACCAGCGGTTCTGCCAAGGCTCAGGCCGGCCTCTACGCCGTCATCATGCCGCCGGTCGTCGCCGCCACGCCCCAGCCCGAAGCCATTCCCCTGACCGTCCTGTTCGAGGACGCCGACCTGATCGTCATCGACAAGGCCGCCGGCATGGCTGCTCACCCGGCGCCGGGCTGCGAGACCGGCACCCTGGTCAACGCCCTTCTGGCCCACTGCGGCGACACCCTGTCGGGCATCGGCGGCGTGGCCCGTCCCGGCATCGTCCACCGCCTGGACAAGGACACCTCCGGCGTCATGGTCGCCGCCAAGTCCGACCGCGCCCACGCCGGCCTCTCGGCCCTGTTCGCCGCCCACGACATCGAGCGCACCTACGTGGCCCTGACGCGCGGCGCGCCCACGCCCGAGAAGGGCCGCATCCAGACCCAGATCGGCCGCTCCAGCAGCGACCGCAAAAAGATGGCCGTCCTGCGCTCCGGCGGCCGCGAGGCGATCACCGACTATGTGGTGCAAAAGACCTTCGGCCAGCCCGCCAAGGCCTCCGCCGCCCCGCTGGCCGCCCGCGTCGCCTGCACTCTGCACACCGGCCGCACCCACCAGATCCGCGTCCATCTGGCGTCCAAGGGCTCGCCCCTGCTCGGCGACCCCGTCTATGGCTCCGGCAGCCCCGCCGCCTCCGTCCGCGCCGCCGTGACCGAAGCCGGCCTGACCCGACAGGCTCTGCACGCCGCCGTCCTCGGCTTCGTCCACCCCGTCACCGGCCAGGCCCTGCGCTTCGAGACCGCCCCGCCCGAGGATATGCGGCGGCTGGAGGAGCTGCTGGCCGCGCTTTGAACCGCGCGCCGCGCGCGATTTGATCTGTAACTATCACTGTGCTAATAAGCCCTCATCCGATGCGAGTGGCGCTGGGGCCACAGTCACGCTGTCATGTGACGATCCGCCCCTGTAAAACGGAGCAACCCGAGGCCATCTGGATCGGTTGAGGGGTGAGGCGATGGCGCACATTGGGTGGCCGGCGCCGCGGAGCCTGCTCTTGCTTATCGGTCGGAGGGACCACGTCTAATGGCTAACTCGACGCTCGCGGTGATGTCGCCTGAACAGGGACTGTCGCGCTATCTCACGGAAATTCGTAAGTTTCCGATGCTCACCAAGGACGAGGAGTTCATGCTCGCCAAGCGCTGGTCAGAGCATCAGGACCCCGAAGCGGCCCACCGCCTCGTCACCTCGCACCTTCGTCTCGTGGCCAAGATCGCCATGGGTTATCGCGGCTACGGCCTGCCGATCGGCGAAGTGATTTCCGAGGGCAACGTCGGCCTGATGCAGGCCGTCAAGAAATTCGATCCGGACAAGGGCTTCCGCCTGGCGACCTACGCCATGTGGTGGATCCGCGCCTCGATCCAGGAATACATCCTGCGTAGCTGGTCGCTCGTGAAGATGGGCACCACCGCCGCGCAGAAGAAGCTCTTCTTCAACCTGCGCAAGGCCAAGAGCCAGATTTCCGCGTTCGAAGAAGGCGACCTGCGCCCCGAACACCTCGCCGCCATCGCCACCAAGCTGGGCGTGTCGGAAGAGGAGGTCACCAACATGAACCGCCGCCTCGGCGGCGACGCCTCGCTCAACGCGCCCCTGCGCGCCGACGGTGAAAGCGAGTGGCAGGACTGGCTGGCCGACGACAATGCGGTGTCTCAGGAAACGGCTCTGGCCGACTCCGAGGAAAAATCCCTGCGCATGGGCCTGCTTCAGGAAGCCATGCAGGAACTGACCGACCGCGAGAAGCACATCCTCACGGAACGCCGCCTCAAGGACGATCCGGTCACGCTGGAAGAACTCGCCGGCCAGTACGGCGTGTCGCGCGAGCGCGTGCGTCAGATCGAGGTCCGCGCCTTCGAGAAGCTGCAAAAAGCCATGCGCGCCGCCGCCGAAGAGCGGAACCTAGTCGACGCCTAAAAATCCCTTCTCCCCTTGCGGGAGAAGGTGGCAGGCGGAGCCTGACGGATGAGGGGTGTGAGCGCCTCCCATCCGATCAAGGCCGAGCCGCCTGGGCCACAACACCCATGCGTCGCGTCAGCACCCCTCATCCGGCCCTGACGGGCCACCTTCTCCCACAAGGGGAGAAGGGATGATCCCTACCCCGCCCGGGACAGCGTCTCGGGCGCGGCCAGCGCCAGCACGGCGCTGACCGGCGCCATGAGGCTCGCCTTGCTCGCCCCGCCGGCCGCCAGAGCCGTCTCCAGCCCCGCCGCCGCAATGGCCAGCGATGCGTCGCCGGTCTTGATCGCCAGCGCCTTCAACGTCTCGGCCTGCTGCTTGACCGCGCGGACTGCCTGCATCGGATCATTGTCGAACTGGGCCAGGGCCGAGGCCAGGATGCGCATCGCCTGATCCTTCACCGCCAGAACCGCCTCGGCGCCCGACGCCGGCTTGTCCGCCTTGCGCTTGGCCGGCCCGGCGTAGTCGTCGGAGTTGAAGCGGCGGCGGTCCGGCCCGATGTAGCCCACCGCCTCGACCCAGTCGCGCGGCTTGGTGGCCAGGTTCTCGACCCGGCGGAACAGGTCGCCGCTGGTGAAGGGCTTCCTCAAGAACTCGTGCACGCCGGAATCCCGCGCGCCCTTGATGGTGCTGGCGGTGGCCTCGGCCGTGACCATGATGATCGGCACGCGGCGGCACGCCAGGCTGGAGCGGCGGATGCGCCGCGTCAGCGCCTCGCCGTCCAGACGCGGCCCCGAGCGCTCGGTCAGGATCAGCCCCGGCTCCATCTCGCGGGCCAGGTCGATCACGCGCGCCTCGTCGCTCTCGACCGCGATGTCGCGCGAGCCGAAGCCCTTCAGTAGGTCGGACAACAGGCGCGCGGCGGCCGGGTTATGGTCGACGATGACCACCCGGCGCACGACCGGCGCGATCTTCTGCATCGTCTTGGCGTCTAAAGCGAACACGGCTTGGCTCCATCTGGAACCAAGAAGGTAAACTCAGGGGGTTAAGGGGCCGTTTCCCGTTACGGGACGCAGCCCCCTTCCCTTTGGCCTTAGCCTTGGCCCTTAGCCCTGGCCCTTAGCCCTGGAAGGGGTCGCGCATCAGAATGGTGTCGTCCCGCTCGGGGCTGGTCGACAGCAGGGCCACCGGCGCGCCGATCAGTTCCTCGATGCGGCGCACGTATTTCAGGGCGTGGGCGTTCAGGTCCTTGAAGGTCCGCACCCCGCCGGTGCTCTCGCTCCAGCCTTCGAGCTCCTCGAACACCGGCTCGGCCGAGGCCTGAGCCTTCAGGCTCGAGGGCAGATAATCCAGCACCTCGCCGTTGATGCGATAGCCGACGCAGATCTTCAGCGTCTTCAAGCCGTCCAGCACGTCCAGCTTCGTCAGGGCGATGCCGTCGATGCCATTGATCGCCACCGACTGGCGCACCAGAACCGCGTCGAACCAGCCGCAGCGACGCGCCCGGCCCGTGTTCACCCCGACCTCGCGGCCGACGACCGCCAGATGCTCGCCGACCTCGTCGTTCAGTTCACAGGCGAAGGGGCCCTCGCCGACGCGGGTCGTATAGGCCTTGACGATGCCCAGCACGTAGCCGACGCCGCGCGGCCCGACGCCCGACCCGGCCGCCGCCTGACCGGCCACGGTGTTGGAGCTGGTGACATAGGGATAGGTGCCGTGATCCACGTCCAGGAAGGCGCCCTGCGCGCCCTCGAACAGCACGCGCTTGCCGTCCCTCTGGGCCTGATCCAGCACGCGCCAGGCCGGCTTCACATAGGGCAGGATCTTCGGCGCGATGTCCAGCAGCGACGCCAGCAGCGCCTCCGGGTCGATCGGCTCCAGCCCCAGGCCCGCGCGCAGCGGATCGTGGTGCGAGCGCAGGCGGTCGATCTTGACCTTCAGGTCTTCTTCATTGGCCAGGTCGCAGACGCGGATGGCGCGACGGCCCACCTTGTCCTCATAGGCCGGGCCGATGCCGCGGCCGGTCGTGCCGATCTTGGCCCCCGGCGCGCTGGCGGCCGCTTCCCGCGCCACGTCCAGCGCCGGGTGGATCGGCAGGATCAGGCAGGCGTTGTCGGCGATGGTCAGGATGTCGGGGTTGATGGCCACGCCCTGAGCGATGATCTTCTCGATCTCGCCGACCAGATGCCAGGGATCAACGACCACGCCGTTGCCGATGATCGAGGGCTTGCCCTGCACCACGCCCGAAGGCAGCAGTGCCAGCTTGTAGACCTTGCCGTCGACGACCAGCGTATGGCCCGCGTTATGGCCGCCCTGGAACCGGACGACCATGTCGGCCCGGTTCGACAGCCAGTCGACAATCTTGCCCTTGCCCTCGTCGCCCCATTGGGCGCCGACTACCGCGACGTTCGCCAAGATCGTTTCTCCGCAATCCAGAATGCGGTGGGAGCCTATAACCCCTGAATCGTCCGGAGTCGCCCTGTCAGCCAGATTTATCCTTCAGGCGGATCATATTCCCTCGGACGAAGGATCGCTTGCGGTCCCGCGATCAGTTTCGGAAACAGCGTCCGTTCAAGGTGACCGACATTGATCGTTATCTTCGCATCAGCGTGAGAGAGGATTTCCTTGCTGTGCGAACGTCCGGTGACCACCACCGTCGTCAACATCTTTCCTGGAAATTTCGCCTTCAGCATACGCGCCGCTGCGGCCTGATCGCTATCAGCGGTGACGAGATAGCAGTGGTCGAATACATTTTCATACGCGTCGGAAAGCACCGTCAACGCCAAATTGACGTCGCCCTGCTTCTCGACCGGCGCCTGCCATACCGCGCCACAGGAATTGCACTTCCGCTTCTCGTTCGAGAAATGCCCTCGAAGGCAGTCCACGCCCGAATGTTCGAGAGCCTTGAGATAGGCCCTATGTCGTAGTTGCTTTTGAACATCGGTCGTCTTCACCGCTGTGCAGATGCACACCTTCACCAAGGTCTCGGATTTCGACGGAATCAGGATCGACGCTAGAGCCTGCCAATCCAGCCATTTCAGGTGCGGCTGATTGAGGTCTGCAATGGTGTGATAGGCGTTGAACCCATCAATGTAGAAGGCCGCGCGAATCGCCATGACCTTAAGCTACAATTGAAAACCCCCGGGTCGAAACCCGGGGGGGGCGACTGGTAAACCAGCCGCGTTGACACCTGTGCATATAGTGCACACGAATGTTCACATCAAGTGAACTCAATGACCGCCGTCTCGAACGCCCATTCCAGCCAGGGCGTAGCGGCCACGACATCGGCCGTCTCGACCGTGCAGCCGCACCACAGACGCAGCCCCGGCGGCGCATAGCGGTGCGGCTCCATGTCATAGACCGCGCCTTCGGTCTCCAGCAGCGCCTTGAACCGCTTCACGAACGCCTTCTGCCCCGCCTCGTCCATCGCCGTCACGCGCGGATCGACGAACTTCAGGCAGACCGAGGTGGTCGAGCGGATTTCCGGCCGGTCGGGCAGGAAGGCGATCCAGTCGGTCCGCTCCACCCATTCGCCCAGGGCCGCATAGTTGGCGTCGGTGCGCCGGATCAGTTCGTCCAGGCCGCCCGCGCCCTTGGCCCACTCCAGGGCGTCGATCCAGTCCTCAATGGTCAGGATCGAGAAGGTGTTGATCACCACCCCGTCCGCCAGCGTCCGGTCGAAGCCCTTCTTGTCGGTGATGCGCAGCACCTTGGGGATCGACCGCTCGGGCCGATAGCTGTCCAGCCGCGCCACGGCGCGCGGCGACAGCACCATGACGCCGATGCCCGCCTCGCCGCCCAGGGCCTTCTGGAAGCTGAAAGTGGTGACATCCAGCTTGTCCCACGGCAGGGCCATGGCGAAGGCCGCCGAGGTCGCGTCGCAGATAGTCAGCCCCTCGCGGTCGTCGGCGATCCAGTCGGCGTTGTCGACGCGCACGCCCGAGGTCGTGCCGTTCCATGGAAACACCACGTCCTTGCTCGGATCGACCCGCGTCATGTCCGGCAGTTCGCCCCAGGGCGCTGTCAGCACCTCGGGCTCCAGCTTCAGGTGATCGCGCACGTCGGTCGCCCAGACCTGGCCGAAATTCTCATAGGTCACGACCTGCACCGGCCGCTCGCCCAGCATCCCCCACAGCGCCGCCTCGACCGCGCCCGTGTCCGAACCGGGCGTATAGAGCATGACGTAGTCTTCGGGCGGGGCCAGAATCTCGCGCGTCAGCTTCAGCCCATAGGCGAACCGCTCCACCACCTCCGGTGCGCGGATGCCGCGCCCCAGCAGGTTGGTCGGCAGCCCCGCCAACGACCACCCCGGACGCTTGGCCGTCGGACCGGCGGAGAACCACGGGCGAGCGGGCTTGGCGTCAGGCTTGGCGATCATGGCGTCGGCGTATCCAGCATGGAGAGAAGAGTAGGAGGTCGAGTCAGCGTCCGGGCTTGTAGGGGCGCTTGTCCCGCCATTCGGTCGCAAAGCGGATCAGCTCGTCATCCGGCGTCTCCGGCAGGGTCACCACCAGCCGGGCCAGCAGGTCGCCGCGCTTGCCCCCGGCATAGGCGCCCCGTCCCTTGAGCCGCAGCATCTTGCCGCTGTTCGAACCCTTGGGGATGGTCATCATCACCGCGCCCTCGGGCGTCGGCACCTGGATCTTGCCGCCCAGCACCGCGTCCGGGACCGACACCGGCAGGTCCATGCTCAGGTCCGCCCCGTCGCGCTTGAATACCGGGTGCGGCGCGATCCTCAGTTCGATCAGGGCGTCGCCCGCCTGGCCGCCGCGTCCCGGCGCGCCCTGGCCCTTCAGCCGGATCACCTGGCCCTCGGCCGCGCCCTTGGGAATGGCCACGTCCAGCATCCGCCCGTCCGAGAACTGGATGCGGCGCGTGGTGCCGGCGATGGAGTCTTCCAGACTGATGTCCAGGGTGGCGCGCACGTCCTGGCCCTTGCCGCCGAAACCGCCGCGCCCGGCCGTGCGCCCGCCGCCGCCGAAGGCGCCGAACAGCTCCTCCAGGTCGATGTCCTCGAACCCGCCGCGCCCGCCCGAACCGCCGAACCCGCCAAAGCCACCCGAGCGCCCGCCGCCGCCCGGCGGCGCGCGAAACTGCTCGCGTCCGTCGGCGTCGATCTCGCCGCGATCGTACTTGGCCCGCTTCTCGGCGTCGCCCAGCAGGTCGAAGGCGGCGGTGATGCGCTTGAACCGCTCCTCGGAGGCCTTGTCGCCGGGGTTCTTGTCCGGGTGCAGTTCCTTGGCCAGCTTGCGGAACGCCTTCTTGACCTCGTCCGCGCTCGCGCCCTTGGCAACGCCCAGTTCCTTATAGGGATCGCCAGCCACGTTCGCTTCACTCCGACATCAGAAAAAGACCAGAGCGTCAGTTAAGCCATGCGCCCCCCGGCTGAAAGGGGCAGCCGCACAAACCCGCCTAAGCTTCCTTCTCCCTCGGGGGAGAAGGTGGGCGCCGAGGCGCTCGGATGAGGGGGCGTGTTCAG
Source organism: Brevundimonas sp. 2YAF1 (assembly GCF_052114745.1). NCBI lineage: Bacteria > Pseudomonadati > Pseudomonadota > Alphaproteobacteria > Caulobacterales > Caulobacteraceae > Brevundimonas > Brevundimonas sp. 2YAF1. The sequence goes on from NZ_JBFRFI010000007.1 coordinate 153,728, forward strand.
CAAGCTGGACGGCGACGACGAACGTGGGGCCGATGTCCCCCTCATCCGTCCCGCTCCGCGAGCCACCTTCTCCCCCGGAGGGGAGAAGGACAGGCTTCAAAGCCTCGTCACCGCCTCCGCTCCCCAGCCATAACCCTCGCCCCACTGCGCCACCGCCGCCCGTGCGCCCTCGCTCACGCCGCCGGGGAAATCCGCCGCCGTCTGCGCCGCCGCATAGACCGCCTCCAGCCCCTCGACTTCCCAGACGCGCTTCTCCACCCCGCCGTCCAGCACGCGCACCCGGAACCGGCGCGGATCGACCTCGACGGGCTCCTGGTCCCAGCGGTCGCCGCCCATCCGCACGCACGGAACCCACGACAGCCGCCGCCCGCCGCCCTCGACCGCCGCCCGCAGATGCGCCGGCCGCCAAGTCCGCGCCGAGCGCTCGGTCCAGGTAAAGTCGACCTCCGCGAACCCCGCCCCGCCCGGCGGCGCGCCCGCCGGCCCCGCCCGCCACAGGCGCGGCAAGCCTCGCTCGCCCGCGCTCATCTCCACACGCGGCAGGTTCCGATCCAGCACCACGACCAACCCGCCTGCCGCCGCGCCCGCCGCCGTCGCCGCCTCTGTCCCCTGCTGCCCGCGCAACAGGCCCGTCAGCCGCCAGACCTCGCCGGCAACCAGGTCCGCGCGCCGGTACTGCACCACCTCCCAGCCCGCCGCCGTCTCGACCGCCAGGGCGTTGCCCCCGCCCAGCACCGCCGCGCCCGACAGGCTCTGCGGCGGCGCCCCTTCGATCCGCACCGTGATCGCGTTCGTCTCATCCCAGCGCCCCAGTACGCCGCGCGTCAGCGGCTCGGTCAGAACCCCGACCGTCGCCGGCTGCGCCACCGTCGCGCGCGGCGTCAGCGTCGCCGCGTCCTGCCCGCCATGCAGCGTCATCGACCGCCACGGCTCGGCGGCGACCACGGCCACCGGTCGTCCGTCGTCCTCCGCGCCCGGAAGCAGCGGCAGGTCCAGCAGCCGCAGGAAGGGCGCAGCCGTAATCGTGGGCGGCTCGCCGGGACGCCAGTCGGGCGTCGCCTCCCCGCCCGCTCCGGCTCGCGTCAGCCGCACCACCGGCTCCAGCGTCGCCGTCGGCTGCTCGTCCCAATCCAGCCGCGCCACGCGCCATTCACCCGCCCGCCCCTCGACCGCCACCCCGTCGCCCGGCTCCAATCGCAGGGCCTCCAGCGGCCCCAGACGCGCCGTCAGCCGCTCTCCCGCATCGCCCAGCGCCAGCGCTCGCCGCGCCACGCTCGTCGCCAGTTCGGCGTCGCACACCACCGGCAGGTCCGCATCCAGCCCGCCGCCGTCGCCGCCCTGCTCGGCCCGCGCCACCACCGATCCGGTCTGATAGTCCGCCGTCTCGTCGATGAAGCGCACCCGCGCGACGTTCGGCCTCGGCTCCAGCGACCGCTCCGCCGCCAGGCTCGCGCCCTCGTCGGGCAGGGCCAGCGCCTCGCCCGTCAGCGTCAGCACCGCCGCCTCGTCGCCCCGCACCGCCACCCGCCCGTCGCGCTCCGCCGCCGTCGCCCCGAACGCGGCCAGCAGCGGCTCCAGCGCGTCGCGCGTCCGCATCGGCCGGTCGATGACATAGCCCGCCGCTTCGCCGTCCAGCGCGCCGATGGCGAAATCGTCTTCCTCCAGCCCCCCGCGCCTCAGCACGGCGGCGATCAGATCGACCGCCTCGCCGCTCATCCGCCCGTTCAGCCAGTGGCCGGCGCGCCAGGCCCCGGCGTCGGCCCAGACCTCATCCAGCGCCGGAAACGCCGGATAGGGCCGCGCGTCCCAGCACCAGGCGTCCGCCCCCTCCAGCATCGGCCTGCCATAGACCGGCGACGTCGGATTGTTTTCGGCCTTGGCGAAATGCTTCAGCACCGCCTCCAGCGCCCGCCGCTGCATCCGGTCATCGCGCGCGCCCGTCGAGAAGGGCGGCAGGGCGTTTTCCGAACTCTTGGGGTCCTGAAACAGGTTCGGCGCATTGCCGCCCCGGTCCACCGCCGCACAGCCGAACTCGGTCAGCCGGATCGGCTTCATCTTCGGAACCCAGGCCGTCGGCGTCGGCGCGCGCACGCCCGCGACCCGCTCATGGTGCGGGTTCGACCACCAGCCCTTCAGGTCCTTGGGCCGAAAGACCCAGTCCTCGCCGTGAGCGGTGTCAGCAATGGGCGTCCGCGTCTGCGCCGCCCGGTCGGCGCTGGAGGCGTAATACCAGTCATAACCCTCGCCGCCCGCCACCTGTTCAGCCAGATAGGCGGGCGCGGACGGTCCCCGGAAACCCGCCTCGGCGTCCAGACCGCCGCCGCCGTCGCGCCATTCCCCCTCGCGCCAGTCGCCCAGCGGCGGATACCAGTCGACGCCGACGTAATCGATGTTGGGATCGGCCCAAAGCGGGTCGAGATGAAACCGCACCTCCCCGCCCGCCTGCCGCCCGAAATACTCCGACCAGTCGGCGGCGTAGGACAGCTTCACCCCCGCCCCGACCACCGCCCGGCACTCCGCCGCCAGCGTCCGCAACTGCGCCACCGCCGGAAAGCCGCCCCCGGCGTCGCGCGTCCAGGTCAGCCCCCGCATCTCCGAGCCGATCAGCAGGCCGTCCGCCCCTTCCTCGGCCGCGATCGCCGCATAGTGCAACGCCAGCCGCCTCAGCCCCCAGCCGTCGGCGTCGCCGAACAGGGCCGCGACCTCGGCCGTCGCCCCCGCTCCATCGGTTCCCGCCACACGGCCACGCCACGGATAGCCAGCCGCATCCATGAAGACGAAGGGATAGAGCGTCACCTCCAACCCACGGCCTTTCAGCGCCCGGATCGCCTGCCGCACGCTCTCGTCGGACGGCGTGCCGCCATAGGCCGGCCCCTTGCCGCCCTTGCCGTCGTCCACTTCGGAAATCAGATGCGCCTCAGCCCGCCCCAGGCCCGCGACCTTCCACGTCAGCGGCGCGGTCGTCTTGGCGCGGTTCTCCACCCCCGGCCGGATGCGGCACATCCCCGCCTGCACATCATCGCCGAACCAGCCGACGATCAGGCTGACCCGCTTCAGCTTGGGCGCCTGGGCCATCAACTGATCCAGCGATACCGCGAGGTCCGCCCGCCCCTCGGCGTGATGCACGTTCTCGGGCGTGGTCCGCGTCAGTCCTTCGCGGCGCATCACCGCCTCGGTCGCCAGACAGAACTCCCCCGCGCCGGGGATCAGGCAGACTCCTTCGAGCAGGTCCTCCAGCCGTCCCTCGCCCGGCGCGCGGCGGAACACCTCGAACGCCAACTGCGGCGCGCGATTACCGAAGGGCCCCAGCGGCAGGTCCTCGAACACCGCATAGGCCACACCCCGGAACGCCGGCGCCGCCCCCTCGACCGCCTCGATCAACGGGTCCGGCGTCTGATCCTGCGTCCCGCGATGCACCCGCATCGTCACCCCGGTCATGTCCAGCGGCTGGCCGTCGGCCCAGACCCGGCCCACCCCGTCGATCGGTCCCTCGCCCAGGGCCACGGCGAAGCTCAGCGAATAGTCGTACTCGACCGTCTTCTGCCCGCCCTTGCCGCCCGACCGCCTGTTCCTGTTCTCTAGAAACCGCGCGGCCCAGATCACCTGCCCTACAACCCGCGCCCGGCCGAAGACGCAGCCCATGGGCGCCCCGTCCGCCGAGGACTGCAGGTTCAGCGCCTCCAACCTCGGCCCGACTTGCCGCGTGGGCGACAGGCTGGCGATCACTCGGTTGTCGATGGCCCGCCCAATGGTCGCGCCGACAAAGGCGCCGATCGGCCCGCCGATCGACCCGCCGATCGCAGTCAGAACCACCTGCGCCATTCAGTTCTCCTTCGTCGCCGGCCAGCGGAAAGCCGCGACCAGTCTTCGCCGCCACCACGGCCCCATCCAGCTCTCGACCACCGACCGCCCCCAATAGGCGTGGATCATCTTCCACTCGGGCCCGTCATCCGCGCTCAGGATGGCGCAGTGTTTGACCGGACAGCCCGCGCTCATGCGGAACAGCAGCACGTCCCCCGGCCGCGCCCTCTCCAGCGCCACCTCGACCAGGCGCCGCCTTGCAGCGTGCAGCAGCGTCTCCTCGCCACCGACCTCGGCCCAGTCGGCGCGGTAAGGCGGCGGCGCCTCCGGCTCCACGCCCACCACCTCGCGCCACACCCCGCGCACCAGACCCAGACAGTCCGCGCCCTCGCCCTTCACGCTGGCCTGATGCCGATACGGCGTCCCCAGCCAGCCGCGCGCGGCGGCCACCACCTCCGCCCTCATCGTCGGCTCCCGCCGTCGTGCCGCCCCGCCGTGGCCGGACGCGCGGCGATGAAGTCGTCGCCCGGAATATCGGGAAAGCCCTGGAAGTTGACGCCGTTGCCGAACCGCCTTGTGCAGGTCGCCCAGCGCTTGTCGCAGCGCCTTCCAGCGACCGCCTCGACGCTCAACCCGCAGCGTGCGTCGCCCAGCACGGCGTCGCAGGTCCGGCCATAGGTCCGCCCCACCACCCGCTGCAGCGCCGCCATCGGCCCGTCCAGATCGGCGACGAAGGCCCCGTTCTCGCGCCGGATCCGCGCCAGCCTCCCGGCCCACAACCGCACCCTCAGGTCCGACCGCGCCCAGTCCACCCGCCACAGCTCCACCCGCGCCCCGTCATAGAGGCCCGCCGCGATGTCGCCCTCGGTAATCGCCGCGTCGTCCAGCCCGCCCGACGCCGACAGTCCCCCGGCCGCCAACCCGACCGCGCTCTCTCCGGCGCCCCCCGTCCAGCCGCTGCCGGCGCGACAGACGACGCCCTCGACCGCCAGATCCCGATCATGATCGGTGAAGCCCATGGTCACGCCGTCGCTCCGCCTCAGCACCCAGGCATGGCACAGCATCGCCGCCCCGCTTTCGATGCGGGCGGCCAGTTCGTTCGGTATGTCGCGCATGCCTAAACCCGCACCTCGATCAGCGGCATGGCGACCATCCGCCCGGCGCCAAAACTCTCCAGCGTCATCTCGATCCGGTCGGCGTCGAACCGCACCGGCGTGTCAAAGACAAACCCCGCCGTCACCACCGCCCCCGGCGCCGGCGGCGTCGCCAGCGTCGCCTCCCCCGTCAGGTGATCCAGCACGAAGGCGCCCGTCTCGACGCCGTTCACCGCCACCCGAACCGAGCCCTCGACCGGCTTCCTGATCCGCCGCTCATGATCGCCATAGGCCTTGCACAACCTGAACATCCGCCGCGTCCCGTCGCCCGTCCCGATCCTCTGATCCGTGGCGGCGACTGCCTCTCCCGGCGCGCAGCTCTTGAAGTCGGCGAAGTCGCGGAACCGGAACCCGTACAGCCGCCCGCGTCGCGCCTCGAAGAAGGCGGTCAGCGCCGCCATGTCGTCCAGCGACCGCAGCCCCGCCCCGATCAGATAGCGCCTGCGTCCCTCGGCCCAAGGGGTCGAGCGCCGTTCGAACCCCGACCCCAGGGTCGTGATCTCCGTCCGCCGCTCGACCCCGCCGGTCGATCCGAACGCCAGCCGCGCGGGCAGGCGCACCTCATGAAAGGCCATGCATCCTCGCTCATGTCTTGAACTGCGCCATTCTGGGAACAAGCGGCGATCCGCTCGCGGATATCCGGTCCCAAGGCCACGCTTCGGGTTGTCTGGAAACCAACGCTCGGTCATGCTCGCGTCCAGGCGGCAGGGGGCCGTTCAGATCAGGAGACTTCCGAATGCGCGGTGAAATTCTCAGCTATGACGACGTCTCGGGCACCGGCCTGATCAGCGGCGACGACAGCATCCGCTACGGCTTCGCCCGCGCCGCCATTCAGGCGGGCGGCGTCATCCGTTCCGGCGCTCGCGTCGACTTCGTACCCGAGGGCGTCGAGGCGACCCAGATCATGGTCCTGGCCAGCTCGCCCGCCGCCGCCTTCGGCCAGGCCGCCGCTTCGTCCTACGTCGCCCGCGACACCGGCGGCGGCTACGACATCAAGAGCGCCTTCTTCTCGTTCAAGGGCCGCATGCGCCGCCAGCATTTCTGGATCAGCTGGGCCATCCTGTTCGGCCTCGGCATCGTCTCCAGCTTCATTCCGAAGATCAGCTTCTTCCTCGGCCTGATCCTGCTGGTCGGCCATCTGGCGGTCGGCTTCAAACGCTTCCACGACATGGGCAAGCCGGGCTGGCTGGTCGTCATCCCCTGGGCGCTCTGGTACGCCGCGCTCGGCCTGATGGTCGCGTCTTTCGGCCTCGCCGTCCTCTTCGACCCCAACGCCATGCAGTCCATGGATCCCGAAACCCTTCTCGCCACCGGCGGGACCTCCTTCGCCCTCGTCTTCCTCTCGGCCATTGTCAGCCTCGGCTTCTGGCTCTGGCTCGGCATCGGCGACAGCCAACGCGGCGACAACCAATACGGCCCCAATCCCAAGGGCGAATAGGATCAGGGGCGCTCTCCGGAGCGCCCTTTTTTCTTGCGCGATCGCGAAGCGCGCGGCGCTCCGCTGCTTGAGCGCGGTTACATCCGCCGCGCGCCCAGAGCCGTGACCCGCGCCAACATCCGCGCGATCTGCGCTTCGGATCGCAACAGGCCCTGCGCTCCGCCGTCCACGCTGACATTGACCGTCAAACCTGCACCACCGCCCATCGGCTCGATGCTGCCCGCGCTGCCCGGTCGAAACACCTCCGGCCCGCGCTCGCCTACCAGATAGGCCCCGCCGCCCAGCACCGGCCCGCCTTCGGCCCGCGCCCCGGCGAAACCGCTCATCGCCGCTGCAATGGCGTCCGACAGGCCGCCGCCTCGGCCCGATCCCGCCGCCGCATTGACCGCGTTCAGCACCGCCCGCGCCAGTTCGGCCAGCGTCACCTCTCCATCCGCCGCCGCCCGCGCCAGCGACCGCGTCAGGCTCTCGCCTGCTCGCCCAAAGGCGTCCTCGATCGACGCCGCCGCCCGCTCGGCCGGCTCCCTAAGGGCCTCCAGCGCCGCCGCCGCCTCGGCCGCCTTCACCGGCACAGCGTCCAACCCGTCCGGCCTGAAACTATCGGTCATCTTCTTTCCTCCCCATTTCATGGGGAGGGGGACCGCGTAGCGGTGGAGGGGGCGACACCGCCCTCTCCCGTCGAGACGCCCCCTCCGTCACGGACGCTGCGCGCCCGCGCCACCTCCCCATGAAATGGGGAGGAAAACACGCATCAATCCGGCCACATCGCCTGCATCCGCTCCAGCTCGCCCCGTCCCAGCGGCGCCGCCTGCACCGGCCCCGCCGTCAGCATCCGCCATTCCTTCAGCGACAGCCGCCAGAACCCCTCCGGCCCCACGCCCATCCGCGCCGCCGCCTGCATCATCTCGCTCCAAGGCGTCATGCCGCAGCCGCAAACGCCTTCGCCACCGCCTCCGCCGCCTCGCGCGGATCAACGGCCGCGCCCGCCAGCCCATCCGCCAGCGCATCCTCGCCCCCGCCGCGCAGCAGGGCCGCCAGCACCACCAGCAGATCCCGCGCCGACAAGGCCCGCATCCGCTCGGCCAGCGCCGCCATCCCGGCGACGCCCAGCCCCGTCTCGATCTCGGCCAGGGCCCCCAGCGTCAGACACAGCCTCCGCTCCGCCCCCGCCAGCACCGCCACCGCCTCGCCCCGCACGCCGTTCGTCATCACAGCGCCGAGAACCCGATCTCGCCCGCGCTGGCCAGGCTCATCGCAAAGCTCGCCTCGCCCTCGTGCTCGCCGGCGTATTCCAGCGCCGCCACGAGGAAGGGCCCCTCCAGCACGCCGAAGTCCGGCACGATCAGCCGCCACGTCCTGGCCGCCTGTTCAAAGAAGGCCTCGCGGATCAGGGCGTCGGACGCCGCGTCGCGGAAAATCCCCTGCCCCGACACCGCCGCCGACTTCACACCGGCCCCCGCCAGCAGCTCGCGCCACCGCCCGGCGCTGTCGCCGTCCGTCGCGTCCACCGTCCTGGCGTTCAGCGAAATCGTCCGCGCCCTCAGGCCCGCGACCGTGGTGAAGACGCCTGCCGCGCCCTCGACCTTCAGCAAGATGTCCTTGCCGCGTTGCGCCGTCATGTTTTCCTCTTTCCTCCCCATCCCTGATGGGGAGGGGGACTACGTAGTGGTGGAGGGGGCGACGCCGCCGTCAGACGTCGAGCCGCCCCCTCCGTCACGTCGCTATCGCGACGCGCCACCTCCCCATCGCTCCGCGACAGGGAGGAAAGCGTTCGTCAAACCTCTTCCGTCACCGCCCGCAGCCGCATCACCGCCCAGGCCCGTTTCAAGTCCGCGCTGCGGAACACATCGGTAAAGGTCACGCCCAGACTGACCGCCTTCACCCCGTCCGCCTCGACCGGCGCATCCGCGACCCGCGCCCGCACCGCCGCCGCGACCGCCCGCGCCTCCTCCAGCCCAGCAAACCGACTGGCGCAGGTCAGGGTCAGCCGATGCTCGACCCCGCCGCCGTCCGCGTTCACCGCCCGGCTCTCGCCCTTGCCGATCAGCAGATGCGGAAACGCCGCCTCCTCCGGCGGCTGGTCCCAGACCCTTGCCGGATCGCCCAGCAGCGCCGCCAGCGCCCCGTCGCCCTTCAACCAGGCGATCAACGCCTTGATCAGCGCCCCCTCATGATCCCTCATCGCGCCCGCTCCAGGTTCAATCGCACCCGCCCCGCGGCCTTGGGATCCGCCTCGATCTCGACGACGGCCCAGTCCGCCCCGCCGAAACGCACCACCAGCCCCTCGGCCAGTCGCGGATCAGCGCGCACCGTGGCGCTCAGCGTCTCCACGCCCCGCGTCACGCCGCCTTCCGTCCGTTCGCGCCGTCGCCGTGCGCCAAGGCTCAGCCACAGCGACCCGACCGGCTCATAGCTGACGACCCGCCCGCCATAGGGCGTCTCCGCCTCCACCGGCCGCACCAGCCTCGCGACAATCTTCACAGCCGCACCACGCGATAGGGCGCGATCCACCCCTCGACCGACGCGACCGACATCTCGCTCTCGCCGCGCTCATAGGCCCGCAGCACCAGCATCAGCACCGCCAGCCGCAGCGGCGCGGGCGAAGTCGACGTCAGGCTCAGCCCCACCTCTCCCTCCACCCGCGCCCTGGCCGCGCCGATCAGCGTCTGGATCAGCCCGTCCTCCGCCTCATGCTCGACGCGCAGGAACAGCTTCGCCTCCGTGAGGGTCACGGGTGCGCTCATTTCAAATCTCCTGTTTCCCTCTTCCTTCTCCCCCTGCGGGAGAAGGTGGCCCCCAAAGGGGGTCGGATGAGGGGTCTTGCCGCCTGCGAAACCCCTCACCCTCCCACCGCTCACGCGGCGGGTCCCTCCCTCTCCCGCAAGGGGAGAGGGGTCAGTCCGCTCAGCTCGCCGCGAACTTCATCAGCTTGATCGCGTCGAAGTTCTGCACCCCGCCGCCCACGCGCTTGGTCGTGTAGAACAGCACATACGGCTTGGCCGAATAGGGATCGCGCAGCACCCGCACCCCCGCCCGATCGACGATCAGATAGCCGCGCGCAAAGTCGCCGAACGCGATCGACAGACTGTTGGCCGCCACATCCGGCATGGTCTCGATCTCGGTGACCGGATAGCCCAGCAGCGACGCCGTTTCGCCCGGCCGCGTCGCCGGCGACCAGATGTAGTTCCCGTCCGCGTCCTTGAACTTGCGCACCGCCGAGACCGTGCGCCGGTTCATCACGAAACGCCCGTTCGGCCGATACTGGGCCTTGGGCGCATAGATCAGGTCGATCAGCTTGTCCGCCGGACTGGCCGAGGCGAAGGCGCCCGCCGCCCCCGAGGCCACCGTGCCGATCTGGCCCCAGGTCTGCGTGCCCTCGCTCGCCGTCGCATAGGCCAGGAAGCCCTTGGGCTTGTTCACCCCGTCGCCGCTGACAAAGGCCGCCGTCTCCTGCGCCGCAAAGGCGTCCTCGACCTCGGCCGCCAGCCATTCGTCCAGATCGATCAGGGCGTCGTCCAGCAGGCTCTGCGTCGCCGCCGGACAGGCGTAAAGATCCGCCGAAGAGAACTCGAGCAAGGACAGCGTCGCCGGGTCCGTCTCCGGCCGCGCCGCCGTCTCGGCCACCCAGCCCGCCGCCACGCCCGCCGTCGACACCGGCTTCCTGAACACGCCCGAGCCGACCGTGCGCACCGTGGCGATCTCGCGCATCGGCGAGCCCGCCATCAGGCGCCGCTCAATCGCGCGCTCCGTCTCCGGCGGCACGACATAGCCGGCCGAGTTCGACGCCGACGACAGCCCCGCCTTCAGCTCCAGACCATGCGAAGCGCCCGACTTCATATAGCCGTCCCAGGCCGCCTTGGCCTCCGGCGCCGCCGCCACGACGGCCGGCTCAGCGCCCAACATCGGCCTGCGCCCCTCGCTCAGCGCCCGATCCAGACGCGCCTGAGCCCCCGCCACCGCCTGGTCGATGCGCGCCACCTTCTCCTCCAGCAGCACGTCGGCCGAAGCCTTCTTCTCGATCTCGTCCAGCCGGGCGTCGTTGGCCCCTTTGAACGCCTCGAACGCCGCCATCATCTCATGCATGGCGGCGCGCGCCTCGGGATTGCCCGAGGCGGTCTTGGTCTCTTTCATGCTCTCTCCGCTTGAAGAACCGCGTTTCGCGGTTACGCTTGGGCGTGGCCGTCGTGCGGTCGCGCCCTGTCCCTGCCGCGCGCAGGACGCTCCCTAAAGGATCGCCCATGCGGCCGCTGATGTTGTCCCTGTTCGCCGCCCTGTCGCTGGGCCTTGCCTCCCCCGCCCAGGCCGAAGACTCGCGTCCGCCCCAGGTCGAGGCCTGGCCTCTGGCTCAGACCAGCGCGATCGGCACGGCCATCTTCATGCAAGATCGCGCCGCCGCGCGCGCCACCGACGCCCTGCTCGCCCGCTTCCGCGGCAAGCCGCCCGAGGGCCTGATCGGCTGGATCGTCGTCCCGAACGGCGAGGACCAACTGGTCCGCTTCCTTGTCGGCGATCCCGCCGCACCACGCCCCGGCTACGACATCCGGGTCGGCAAGAACGGCCGCGCCGGCGCGGTGGTCGAAAGCTCTGACATCGCCCTGCCGGACGATCAGGCCGCGCGCTATTTCGCTCGCAACACCGCCGCTGCGGGCATCGGCGCCCTGCGTTGCGCCGCCCTCTACAACACCGTGGTGCTGGACGATCCCGACGGCGACGGCTGGCTAGTCTGGCTCCTGGCCTCGACCACAGACGCTGACAAGGTGCCGATGGGCGGCCACTACCGTTTCCACGTCAGCGCCGACGGCCGCACTGTCGACAAACGCGAGCAGCTATCCACGGGCTGCCTTGACGGGAATCGTCGTCAGGTCGGCCAAGGCGGCCAGGTTCTCGCGATCGTCACCAACGTCGTCGTCGCCCCTCAGCCGCTCGAGATTCACGTCTTCCTGTCTCTGCTCCACCAGCTGCGGATCTATGTCGTGACGGGCGAAAAAATGTGGACTGTCGAGGGGGCGGGGATCAGCGAATTCGACACGTCGAAGAGGCGCTAGATCGCAATGCCCGTCCCGATCTCCTCAAAGGCCCAGCCAGGTGATCACCAGAATCGTCCAATCTTTTCTCTTACTTTCGGCCATCGCTGCGGCGTCCGCATTGAGCACGAGCAGCGCCATTGCCCAGGATACGGACTGCTACGACGCCGAGGTCACGGCCCACATCGTTTCGCAGACACCGACCGTAGTTCCGAATTGCGGCGATGACTGCATCGTCATCAGTTGGCCCTGGATCCTCGATCTGGATGTTCGCCGCATTCACGCCGGGGACGTTCGTCGTGGACGGCTAACGATCCTCGCCATTCTGCATACCGATTTCCGCCGCGATCTCGGCTCTCGCAGCTGGAAGCTGCGCCGCAACGACCAGGACGGCTTCAACCTCCTCCGCAGTGAGGAGAGCATCACAGCCAGATGTACGCCCGACGCGGCTCCGGCGACAGCCTACATCACGCCGCCGGACGGCCAGACCCTCGAAGACCTTCGTCGCGAGGGCCGCGAACACTACGACCGCGACAACTGAAACCGCGCCCCCGGCAGCATCGGAAACGTCACCAGCGACACCTCCCACAGCTCCACCGCGCTCAGCACCCGCAGTCGCCCGTCGCGTCGCGCCCTGGCCGCGCGAAACCCGATCGACAGCCCGTCCAGCGCCCCCGCCCGCGTCAGGGCCTGGGCGTAGCGGGCCTCGGCCGACCAGTCGTGGATGCGCCCGCACACCCGCAAGCCCCGCTCGTCCTCGACCATCTCGTCCCAGACGCCGACCACGGCCCGGCTCTCGTGCTGATGCAGCATCCGCACCCCGCCCGCGCCCGTCTTGGCCAGGCTGTCGGCGAAGGCGCCCTTCGCTACGACGTCCCCGTTCAGGTCGGCGACGCCCCACAGCGAGGCGTAGCCTTCGATGGTCACGTCCCCTCTCCCCTTGCGGGAGAGGGAGACCGCGCACGACGGCGCAGCCGTCGTCCTCGCGCGGTCGGGTGAGGGGTCGCACCGCCCCTTGAACTCAAGGTCGCGAAACCCCTCATCCGGCCCTTCGGGCCACCTTCTCCCGCAAGGGGAGAAGGGCAAATTCGTCGCCATCATCGCTCCTCCAGCCGTCGCTCGATCCGTTCGACCGCCGCGCGCACGGCCTCGCCCTGGGCTTCCACGCGCGCCAGCCGTTCCGCCACCAGCCGCTGCTCGCCGACCCGCTGCTCCAGCGTCGCGATCCGCGCCGCCGCCCCGCCGGCCCACACCAGCCCGCCGACGCTCTGCACCAGCAGCGCCGCGATCAGGGCCACGGGGACTTTTCGTAGCTCAGGCATCTTTCCTCCCCATTTCATGGGGAGGGGGACCGCGTAGCGGTGGAGGGGGCGACGCCGCCCTCTCCCGTCGAGACGCCCCCTCCGTCACGCCGCTGACGCGGCGCGCCACCTCCCATTCGCTCTGCAAACAGGGAGGAAAACTAATCCCCCACCCCCGCCATCCGTCGCCGCTCTTCGTCCGTCAGGAAGCTCGCCGCGTTCAGCCGCGCCCACAGCGCGTCGCGCTCGACCTGCAGGGCCGGAACCGCGTCCAGATCCGGCTCGATCCGGCAGTCCGCAAACCGCCCGCCCAGCCAGCCCGTCATCGCCCCCGCCGCCTTCCTCACCAGCGGGATCACCGTCCCGCGCCAGAAGGCCGCGTTGGCCTCGCGATAGTTGGCGTAGGTCGCGTCGCCGGGAATCCCCAGCAGCTGCGGCGGCACGCCGAAGGCCAGGGCGATCTCGCGCGCCGCCGCGTGTTTGCCGGCGATGAAGTCCATGTCGTGCGGCGTCAGGCTCATCGGCTTCCAGTCCAGCCCGCCTTCCAGCAGCAGCGGCCGCCCGGCGTTCCGCGCCCCCGCATGGGCCTCGCCTAGCTCCGATTTCAGCGCCTCGAACTGATCCGCCGTCAGCCGCTCGCCGTCCTTGGCCCCATAGACCAGCGCCCCCGACGGCCGCGCCGCATTGTCCAGCAGCGCCTTGTTCCAGGCCCCCGAGGCGTTGTGCACGTCGATGGCGAAGGCCGCTGCCTCCAGCGGTGAAAATCCGTAGTGATCGTCCGTCGGGTGAAACAGCTTCAGATGCATGACCGGCGACCAGCCGTCGCCATGCCGCGTAATCCGCACCGCCTGTCCGCCGACCGCATACTCATAGGCCTCGGGCCAGCCCGCGCTTCCCGGAACCACCTTCACCCGGTCCGGCCGCAACGCCCATAGTTCATCCGGCGCGCCGTCCCCATCCGCGTCTCCGCTCGCCTCGACATAGGCGTTCCCCGCCGTCTGCAGCGCGCCATAGACCGCCTCCATCAGCTCCCCGCCCGACTGCTCGGGATTGGGCTTGGCCAGCAGCCGCGCCAGCGGATGCTCCGTCGTCCGCACGCCGCCGACCATGACCATCAAGGGGGTCGAGGCCGCCGCCTCCGCGATCATCCGCACGCAGCGATAGGCCACCGCGTTCTTGGCGAACCCCTCCTCGGCCAAATGGGCATAGTCGCGCGGCGTCCATCGCGCCCGGCCTACGCCGGTCAGGGCGATCAGCGGCCCCGCCCGACTGTCCTTGATCTCAGGCGCAGCCATGCGCCGCCGACCGAACGGTCGTCGCCAATCCATGTGGTTCTCCGTTCTCGTTTGTCCTTCTCCCCTTCCGGGAGAAGGAAGTTAGAGCGCCCGCAACCTCGGCAGGCTCTTCCCCGCCAGCAGCAGATGCGTCAGCGCCCACACCAGGGCGTCCGCCCGGTCGGGGCTCTTCGCCCCCGCCGCCTCGCTCCCCAGCGCCATCATCTCTTCTTCCAGCGCCGGAAACGCGCCGCAGTGGACCACCCGTCCCTGCTCGTACAGCGCCGCCACTGGCTCGGCCCGCGCCTTCTTGGATCGGCTGGCGTGGACCAGCTTGATCAGCACCTCGCAGTCCGCCTGGGCCAGCAGGGTCCGCACCATCTCCCCGCCCTGATTGGCCTCGGCCAGCACCAGATCGGCGCCGAACTCCGCCGCCGTCTCGGCTGCGCGCTGCGCCCATCCGGCGGGCGATAACCCCCGCGCCGAACGGTCCGCCAGCACATAACCGACCTTGTCCTTGCGCCCCGCCACCACGATGCCGCAGGCGTCGCCGTGCGCGCTGGCCGGCGGGTCCACCGCCACCACCACCCGCTCGAACTTCGCCGGTCGAGCCCCCCGCGCCCGCGCCAGATCCTCGGCAGCGCCGCCCTCAACGCCGTCGCCCGGTGTTCTCGCGGCAGGCTCTCGGCCCAGTCCCGCAGTAAGCGACTTGCGCTCGACCACTCCGACCAGATGATCGACGCGGGCGTAAAATTCGGCCTGAAGCCCGGCCAGTTCGGCGTCGCTGATGTCACGATCGTCTTCGCTCATTTCATCCTCTTCGGGGTTCCGGCTCTTGCGGACGGGGCTCGCTTTCAGCGCCGCCACCGCCCTGGCCGTTCGCGCCAGGACGCCGACGGCCCGCGCCCGCTTCTCGGCCTCGGCCATATCGGCCGGCGCCTCGGCGGCGGCCACCACCGCGATCGCCTGATCGGTCAGGGCCTTCAACTGGTCGAACACCGCGTCCAGCCACCCCGCCTCCGCCTCATCCCTATTTCCCGCCATGCCTGAACCATAGAGGACCAGCGTCCTCAGGCTGGCCAACGCCTGCGAGAACGGATCAATCCCGGGAATTTTCAGGGTTTGCGAGGCACAGCTGCGATAGCCAAGGCCGGATGGCTTCTCTTTCCTCCCCACTCGTGGGGAGGGGGACCGCGTAGCGGTGGAGGGGCCTGCGCCCCAGCCTGAAGAGGAGCAGCCCCTCCGTCACGAACGCTTCGCGCCCGCGCCACCTCCCCATTCCATGGGGAGGAGAAGGAAGCCTACCCCGCCAGCGCCACCGCGTCCCCGCCCGCCAGCCAGTGGGCCAGCGCCCCGGCCAGCTCGGGAATCTGGATCGGCTTGGCCAGATGCCCGTCCATGCCGGCGTCGAGGCAGCGCGCCACCTGGTCCGCCTGGACGTTGGCCGTCAGCGCCAGGATCGGCGTACGCCGCGTCGTACCCGCCTGCATCCGCCGGATCTCCCGCGTCGCCGTCAGCCCGTCCATGACCGGCATGTGCACGTCCATCAGCACCAGGTCGTAGGCGCCGTTCTGCATGGCGTGGACCGCCTCGGCCCCGTCGCAGACCGTGTCGATCTCCAGCCCCAGGCCACGCAGGATGGCGCTGACCAGTTCGCGGTTCCCCGGCGCGTCGTCGGCCATCAGGATGTGTCCTGCGGCCATGGTCCCGGGCGCAGCCATCGCCTCGTCGCCCCTGGCCAGCCGCCCGATTGCGCCGCCCTGGGCCAGGGGCGTCTCGAACCAGAAGGTCGCCCCCTCGCCCGGTCGGCTGTCGACGCCGATCTCGCCGCCCATGATCTCGATCAGCCGCCGCGAAATGGCCAGCCCCAGTCCGGTGCCGCCATAGACCCGCGTGGTCGAGGCGTCGGCCTGGGTGAAGCGTTCGAACAACTGGTCGATCTTCTCGGCCGGAATGCCGATGCCGGTGTCCGTCACCGCCACCCGCAAACGCCAGCGCCCGTCGCCTTCCGGCCGCCCGCCGACCCGCAGCGTCACCCCGCCCTTGCCGGTGAATTTCACGGCGTTGGACAGGAAGTTCAGCATCACCTGACGCAGCCGCCCCGAGTCCCCGGTCAGCACCTCGGGCATGGCGGCGTCGACCACCACCTTGAGACTCAACCCCTTGCCGACGCACTGCCCCTCGACGATGGCCGCCGCCCCGTCGACCAGGGCCGCGACCTGGAACGGCTCGGGATCCATCTCGATCGCGTTCGCTTCCAGCTTGGAATAGTCGAGGATGTCGTTGATCACCCCCAGCAAGGCCTCGCTGGCCGTGGCGATCCGCTCGACATAGACCCGCTCCTCGTCCGGCAGCGCCTCGGAGCCCTGCAACAGGCCCGAAAAACCGATCACGCTGGTCAGCGGCGTGCGCAGCTCGTGGCTCATGTTGGCCAGGAATTCGCTCTTGGCCTGGGCGGCCTTCTCGGCCCGCTCCTTGGCCTCGATGACCTCGGCCTCCAGCGCCTTGCGCTGGCTCATGTCGCGGATCACCACCACCACGTCATCGACATGGCCGTGCTTGTCCCTCAGCGCCTTGAAGGTGCATTCGACCCAGACGGTCGCGCCGTTCTTGTGCACGGCGCGGTGCTCCAGACGGGTCGGCCGGCCGGTCTTCACCGCCTGTCCGATGGCGCCCAGCACCAGATGCCGGTCCTCGGGGTGGACATAGTCCGTCGACTGGCCCGTCATCTCCTCGAAGGTCCAGCCCAGCAACTGCTGGATCGCCGGCGAGATATACTTGCTCGACCCGTCCATCTTCACGCGGGTGATGACGTCGCCGACGTTCTCGGCCAGCAGGCGATAGCGCCCCTCGTCGCGCCGCGCCCGGGCCAGCACACGCTCCTGCTCGGTCACGTCCTGGAAAACGCCGAACATGGCGACGACCTGGCCGGTTTCGTCGACCTCGGTCTCGGCGTGGGTCAGAACCTGACGCTCTTCACCGTCGGGCCGGACGATCCGCAGCTTGGCCAGGTAGCCTTCGCCGTGCTCGATCCCGCGTTGGATCAGACCGGCCATCGTCTGGCGATCCTCTTCGACATAGAAGTCCAGCGCGCTGTGCAGGTTGGGATCGAACGTCTCGCGGTCGACGCCGTGAATGCGATAGACCTCGTCCGACCACTCGACGACGCCGGTGTTGCGTTCCAGCCGCCAGTGGCCGACGCCCGACATCTGCTCGACCAGCCTCAGCGTCTCCAGACGCTCGTCGCGGATACGCGCCGCCTCGATGCCGGCGATGACGTCCTCGGTCATGCCGGCCAGCATCTTCAGCTGATCCAGTTGCTTGTCGCTCGGCGGGGGCAGGCTGCAGTCGTGCAGGACGCTCAGCGCCCCGATCGGCGCGCCGTCCGGTCCGCACAGGGTCGCGGCGGCGTAGAACCTCAGGTGCGCCGGTCCGCGAACCAGCTGATGATCCTTGGTGCGGGGATCCTTGGCGGCGTCAGTGATGACGAGAACCGCCCCACGCCCCATCGCTGCCATCATGGGCGCCAGACTATTGTCGAACGAGGTCCGCTGGGAACACAGGCCCGCATTGGACCGCACCACGGCTTCGGTGGGGGTCAACAGGGTCACCACCGCCGCCCGGCAGTCGAACAGCGTCGCCGCCAGATCGACCAGCCGGTGGAACGGGCCAGCCGGATTGTCGAGCGCCTCGATGCTCTTGGTGGTGAATGACAAAGATTAGGTCCTCCTGGACCCACCTTTCATCAGGACCGCCGAATCAATCGTTATCAGTCGGCGCTTTCGGCGATTTCGCCCCGCGTTCCAGCATCCATTCGGGCGCTTCGAAATCCAGGGCGTCTTCTTCCGTCGCCAGCGCCGCTTCCGAAATGGTCTGGCGTCGGATCGACACCCCCGCCTTATGCACCGTCTCGGGATCGCCCGAGACCAGCGGATGCCACCAGGCCAGTCCCCGCCCCTCGTGCACCCGGCGATAGCCGCACGACGGCGGCAGCCAGCGCAGGTTGCCGATCTTGCCCGGCGTCAGCTTGATGCAGTCCGGCACGTGCTCCTGCCGGTTGGCGTAGTCCGAGCAGGTGCATTTGTCCGGGTCGAACAGCTTGCAGTGAACCCGCGTCGGCACGATCTCGCCGGTGTTCTCGTCCTCGAAGCGAATGACGCAGCACAGGCCGCACCCGTCGCACAGGCTCTCCCACTCGGTCGGAGACATCTCCGTCAGCGGCTTGGTTTCCCAGAAGGGTTTCATGCGCGGGGCCTATACGCCGCCTATGCGGCGCTGTCGCGGCCGATCAGTGCGTCACGCTCTTCGAGAAGACGTTGATCACCACCACTCCGCCCACAATCATGATCAGGCCGATGACAGCCGGCAGGTCCAGCTTCTGCTTGAACAGAAACAGGCCGATCACCGAGATCAGCACCACCCCCAGCCCGCTCCAGATGGCGTAGGCCAGCCCCACCGGCATCTGCTTCAGTGCAATGGTCAGCAGGTAGAAGGCCAGGCCGTAACAGAGCGCCAGCCCGGCCGTCGGCCAGGGTCGGGTGAACTGCTGCGACGACTGCAACAGGGTGGTGCCCAGAACTTCCAGGCCGATGGCGCCCAGAAGAGCCGCCCAGGTGATCGGGTTCACCCTTCGCTCGCCTGAGCGTCGGTCAACAGGGTTCCCGGCGTCAGCAGCGACAGCAAGGCCTTGCGCTGCTCCGGCGACACCTCATGCACGCCGAACAGATCGCTTATCCAAAGCCCGTCGGCGATCAACCGCAGCATCAGGGCGTCATCCTTACCCGCCGGATCGACGGGGTCGTCCACCGCCAGGGTCCGCATCGCCGCCCGCCAGCGCACGATCAGCGTCGGTTCGATGGCGCAGGCGGCCAGGGCGGCCCGGCCGATGCTGACGTCGCGCTCCGTCACCGGTTCGTTGACCGTGGCCCGCAGATAGGCCCGCGCGTTGCGGCCATAGGGATTGGGATCCCGCGCCGCCTCCTCCAGCACCTGCGCCGTCATCGACGCCGCCAGCTGGTCCATCACCCCTTCCAACAGGGCCTGCTTGTTGGGGAAGTGATGCAGCAAGGCGCCCTTGCTGAACGACAGCCGCGCCACGACCCCATCCAGCGTCAGCCCCGTCGCCCCCTGTTCGGCGGCGACCTCGATCGCCATGTCGATGATCTCGGCGCGGGTGGTTTCCGGCGCGCGGCGGCGTGTCTGAGCTTCCATGCGCAAGACTTACCGTCCAGATGGTATGTTATCAAGCGATGGCCTGCGACGCCCCCTTCGGTCTATAGGGGCGACCCTCCTCCCGCATTTATCGGTCGCATTGTCTTCATGGCTGCACGTCCCCCTCTCGTCGCCCTCAAGGACGTCCGCCTCCAGGACGGTCAACGCCCCTTGTTCGACGGCGTCGATCTGGCGGTTGAACCGCGCAGCCGCGCCGCCCTGGTCGGGCGCAACGGCGCCGGCAAGTCGACCCTGATGAAGGTCGTCATGGGCCTGATCGAGCAGGACTCTGGCGACCGCTCGGTCCAGGCCGGCACCCGCTTCGCCTATGTGCCGCAAGAGCCGGACGTCAAAGGCGAGACCCTGCTCGACTACGCCGCATCCGGCGGCGCCGAGCGCTGGACCGCCGAAAGCTGGCTGACCACCTTCGGCCTCGACCCGGAAAAGGCCGCCGTCGGCCTGTCGGGCGGCGAGACCCGTCGCGCGGCCCTGGCCAAGGCCTTCGCCGAAGAGCCCGACGTCCTGATGCTGGACGAGCCGACCAACCACCTCGACATCCTGGCCATCGAACTGCTGGAAAACGAGCTGGTCCAGGCCCGCTTCGCCGTCCTCGTCGTCAGCCACGACCGCGCCTTCCTGAACAAGGTGACCAACACCGTCCACTGGCTGGAAAACCGCCGCGTCCGCACCCTGAACAAGGGCTTCGACGCCTTCGACGAATGGTCCACCAAGGTCATGGAGGAGGAGGCCGAGTCCCTGCGCCGCCTGTCCAAGACCATCGAGCGCGAGACCGCGACCTTCTACTCCTCCATCACCGCCCGCCGCAGCCGCAACGAAGGCCGCGCCCGCTCGCTGAACAACCTGCGCGCCGAGCACGCCGAACGGGCCAAGGATCAGCCGCGCGAGCTCTATCTCGGCGTCGATTCCGGCGTGACCTCGGGCAAGCTGGTCGCCGACCTCAAGGGCGTGTCCAAGGTCTTTGGCGACCGCACCATCTTCAAGCCCTTCACCACCCGCATCATCCGCGGCGACCGGCTGGCCATCGTCGGCCCCAACGGCGCGGGCAAGACCACCCTGGTCAAGGTGCTGCTGGGCGAGCTGACCCCCGACGAGGGCACGGTCAAGCTCGGCTCCAATCTGGAACCCGTCTATCTGGATCAGTCGCGCGAGGGGCTGAAGTCGGACATGACCCTGTGGGACGCCCTGACCCCGGGCGGCGGCGACAGCATCATCGTGCGCGGCTTCTCCAAGCACGTCGCCGCCTACGCCAAGGACTTCCTCTTCTCCGAGGCCCAGCTGCGCCAGCCGATCTCGACCCTGTCGGGCGGCGAGCGCAACCGCCTGCTGCTGGCGCGCGCCCTGGCCAAGCCCGCCAACATGCTGGTCCTCGACGAACCGACCAACGACCTCGACATGGACACGCTGGACAAGCTGGAAGAGCTGCTCGAGACCTATGACGGCACCCTGATCCTGGTCAGCCACGACCGCGACTTCGTCGACCGTCTGGCCACCTCGACCATCGCCATGAACGGGCGCGGCGACATCGTCGAAACCCCCGGCGGCTGGACCGACTTCATCCGCCAGAACCCCGGCTTCCTCCGGCCCGGGGCCAATCCGCGCCCGCAGGACAAGGAGGCCGCCGACCGCGCCGCCGCCAATCCCGCGCCCGCAGCGGTCGCCCCCATGAAAAAGCCCGGCAAGCTGTCGTTCAAGGACGCCCACCGCCTGAAGGAGCTGGAAGCCCTGCTGGAAGCCCTCCCCGGCCAGATCGCCAAGCACGACGCGACCCTCGCCGACCAGAGCCTCTACACCCGCGACCCCAAGGCCTTCGACGCCGCCATGAAGGCCGCCGACAAGGCCCGCGCCGACCTCGAGTCCGCCGAACTGGAATGGCTGGAACTGGAAGAGAAGCGGGCGGCCCTGGCGGGCTGATCGGGCGCTTTCACGTCGCTCCGAGGATGACGTGCATCGGCGCTTTCCTCCCCACCTGTGGGGAGGGGGGGACCGCGAGGGGCGACGCCCAGATCGTGCCCACGAATGCCGGCTAGGGGCGGGAAGCGGACATCGACCCGCCCCTGGAAACCTTGCGCGAGAAATAGCTTGCCGAAGTCACTCGGCCCCCTCGCTCATCGCGAGGTCCAATAGGTCAAAAGGACGTAAATCCAGATCAACTGGAGGACTCCCAGTCCGATCAGCTGAGCCCGTCGGCGAGGCAAGCAACAGAGCCCGATCAAGGTCGCCCACCACACTGCTGTGACCGGCGATCCGACGAAATGCAGCGGTAGTGCCGCCCACGCCTGAGTGGCCGCAGTCTCGATCAGCATCAGACCAAGGTTCGCCGCCATGACGCCGCCGAGCACCCATCGGTAGTGGCCCATATAATACTCGTCCAGCGACGCCCAGTCGGTGGCGACCTTTGGAAACACCATCCCTGCCGCGAAATAGTAGACGCCGGCCACGACGAGGGCGGCGACGAACGGCCCGTAGGCGACCTCGATGTCTGCTAGCCCGCTCCAGGCATTGACCCAGACGCTGGACAGATCGATCAGGATGAATACCGCCAGCATCGGTGTCAGCCAGCCGATCTTGATGCGCGTGCGTTCGCGCAGAACATCGCTCAGTCCGCCAATGACGACGGCAATTGCGAGGCCGAGGATCAGCCCGAATAGGCTGAAGAAGAACTCGAACGCACTCATCAAGGGCCTCCCCACCGATACTTCGGCGGACACGCTAGCCTAGGTCGATGTTCAGTCAACGATCCCGTCAAAAACGCGCACCCGTGGCTCAGGTCAAAGAAGCCGTCGGCTGCCGATGCCCGCCTCTCATTGTCCGCTTTGGGTCGCGTGCGGTTCCAGGCCAGCAAGCGGACGCCTTTAACGTCTACTAGGGGCGGTTAGCGGACACCGGCTAGCAAGCTTTGAGAGGCCGGTGCGCGATATCGTGCTAGAGAAGAGCAATGTCAGCGCGCCTCACAAGGGTTCTGGTCTGGATAGTTGCCATAGCCTTGGCGCTGCTATTCCTTGCTCTGTTCGGGCAGTTCTTCGCGACAATCATCCTGACATTCACAGGGTTCGGCATAATCATCTAACGCCCGCAACGGGTGGGGGGCTCAACCGGTGAACGCAACACGCTAACTTTTCTTCGGAGATGGAGCGTGGGCGATGAAGCAGCGGCGGCGGATCTATTACTCGGCGGCCCAGCGGGCTGAAATCTGGGATCGCTGGAAGGCGGGCGAGTCGATGAGTTCTATCGGG